>JAJRTH010000056.1 GCA_024278375.1 archaeon
ATAGACACAGTGAGTGAATACGGCGGTCTCGAAAAGATCAGGAAATATGTTGAAGAGCAGGGAGGAAATCTGACTCAATTGCAGTTGTCATCCTTCTAATGAAGATACCCCGCAGCTTGCTGCGGTTGGGAGCTTCATTTTTATGCTTTCTGTCTTGAAATTCTTTATAGTTATCTCTCCAGAATATGAATATGTTCTGTCATAGTACGCACCGTCCCATCCAGAACTTATGGTCTTGATAGTCACCTTTATATCGTAAGCATATCCGACTGTAACTGGATTTTCATCACCGATAGGGGTGTATTTGATGTCGTCCTCTCCTACCCATTTTCCAGAGCGATAGCATTCCACGATTCCTGAAGGAAGAGGCTCACTCAATGTATTGTTTATATAATATCTGTTCACCACCGTGTCAGATCCTCCCCATCTGCCTCCTTTCCAACAGTACTCCTGTCTGAGCCGTACCTTTCCAGAAAACAGAGGAAGCTTTGTGGTCTCCCCCTTATGGAAGGTTATCTTTCGGTTTAGGGTGTACTCGTGATATTCCTCCACATCAGAAGAACTCCATGAAGTCCCTGAGTTATTTAGTGTAGACAAGCTCATGGACCCGTATCTCACTATCCCGTAACTTAAAGGAGTTATTCCTCGGTATACTATGTGCGGCCCTCCCGAGACAAGGATCAGTTTTACATCTTTCCAGTTTTCGACTCCTTTCAGGGTAGCCCAGCACTCGATATCTCCTGTATCTAAATCAAGAAAATAGGAGGCTTTCCACTGTGTGCCTCTCATCAGATAAGAGACCCTTATCTCCGTATTTCCTTCGCCATCAACCGTCGCATTCACTGATATCTCCCCAATATGTGGTTCTGCCATGTTTAGAACCTCTATCTCCTGCACATCATATAGGACCACCGTCTTGTTTCCGTTTATCAGAACAAGATTGCCGTTGTCCCACCCTCTGAATATCCCTTTGTATTCTCCGTTCTGTGTTCTTACTATTATTTTGTCTCCTTTCTCCAGAAAAGGCTGTTCTCCAGTTGTTTTTATTTCCAAAACATTTACTCCCTCGATTTTCAGGCTTTCCAGTATCACACTGGAAGGCAGATAGAACTCCAAGGTGTTTATTCCTGGTTCAAGGCTTATGTTTTCCTTATAGCTTACAAAAGTTACTCCATTCTGATACACGGTTACGGAATCCGCATGCGTTTTTTCTCCTATGAATACGGTATTGTTCGGCGGATAGTTCATCAGGGCAAATGCACTGACAAAAACAGCTCCTAAAAGCAATGCTGTGAAAACCACCGCAAGTCTTTTTCTATCTAGACCTGTAAGCGTTTTTCCCTTTACCCGTTTATCGGCTTCCCGAGAATCTTCAGGGTGTGCTTTATAATTGAGTTTATTTTTCTGGCTCATACTCTCACCTCATTACTATATACATTTTTTCTGCTATAAAAAGATTTGTACACTTTTCGTCCTTTTATTTAAGTTGAATGGTACAATATGCGATAAGTTTCAGTAAAACTATTAAACCCTTTGTTTTATCTGCTGACATGCGACTCATCCGCGATACCTACCATCCCGCAGCATACAACATGGCCCTCGACGAGGCGCTACTGAGAGTGGGCAGCGAACCCGTTTTCCGCACGTACTCCTGGGAACCTTCCGCCGTAAGCATAGGTTACTTTCAGTCCATAGAGGAAGAGGTGGACCTGAAAACTGCGGAGCGTATGGGTGTGGATGTGGTCCGGAGAATTACCGGGGGAGGGGCGGTGTTCCACGACAGGGACGGAGAGGTGACATACAGTATCGTCCTTCCATATGACCACTATGCGACAAAAAGCAGTGCGAGGGAATCCTATAAGGTCCTCTGTGGTGGGATAGTCGAAGCTCTGAAAACGCTTGGGCTGGACGCTAACTTCGCCGGCATAAACGACGTCGTGGTCAACGGAAAGAAGATATCGGGGAGCGCTCAGACGCGGAAAAAATGGGGCATTCTCCAGCACGGAACCCTTCTCTATGACCTTAAACCTGAGGTTATGTTCTCCCTGCTGAAGGTTCCTAACGAGAAGATAAGGGACAAGATGATCAAAAATATCTACGAGAGGGTGACATCGCTCAGGCACCTCGGAGTCGAGGCGAGCAGAAAGGAGGTTGAAGATGCCTTTGTTCGGGGATTCTCGGAGGTGCTGAATGAGAAAATGGAGCCTTCCGAGCCCACCGAGGAGGAGCTTGCTCTGGCAAAAAAGCTGATGGAGGAGAAATATGGTTCAAGAGAGTGGAATTTCAGAAGGTAGGGCCGATTACAAGGTTCCTGAGGGGAAGCTAATAAGAGTCCATGTGTGGCACAGAAACGGGGTTGTGGACAAAGTCAGGTTCTACGGGGACTTCTTCATGCATCCGGAAGAGGCTATGGAAGAACTGGAGAATTCTCTAAAAGGCCTTGATGTTTCGGAGGCGGGGCACATAATCAGCTCTTTTTTCGAGAGCGTCGAGATTGTGGGCGCAAAGGCGGAGGATTTCACACATGCATTAAGTCTTGCAATTAAAAAAGAAATTTCATAAAACTGCGGTTTTTCCCATGGCTGGACGATACTTATAAATATAATGATTGATTTTGCTCCTTCGATGGCCTCAGGAGGTTTATTATGAGTGACGAAACTCGAAATCAGGAGAAAAAAGATGTGGATAGAGTAAGGACATATGTGAAAGGACTGGATGAACTCATGGAGGGCGGTGTGCCCAAGAAGCACATAGTTCTCGTTTGCGGTCATGCGGGTACGATGAAATCGTCTCTGACGTACAGCATAATCTACAATGCCTACAAGGACAAGGGATTGAAATCGATATATCTTACCCTGGAGCAGAGCAAGCAGAGCATATACACACATATGGAGAAACTCGGGATGCCTTCGAAAGGCATAGATGGAGTGGCGGTTATCGACCTTGCGAAGGTCAGAAAAGATGTTGCACAGGACAAAAACAAGGCGGAAAAGGTTGACTGGCTGAAATCCATAATAAGCGTTCTTAAGCATTACAAGCAGAGGTTCGGGTGCGACATCCTCGTTTTGGATTCTCTGGCAGCACTGTATGCGCTCACCACCTTCAAGAATCCGAGAGCTGAACTTTTCTACTTTTTCGAGCAGTTGAGAGACCTGGATGTCACGACATTTCTTATATCTGAGATACCGACCGACAGGAATGTATATGGCCTCTATGGAATAGAGGATTTCCTATCTGACGGGATAATACACCTAAAAGTGGAACAGACCGAGTCGGGTGCCAACCTGTATCTCGGTATCGTCAAGATGAGAACGACCAACCACGTCAGGAACTTCATGCCTCTGATATTCGAGAACGGCAGGTTCGAGGTCGTTCAGGGGTGATATATTGCCTAGAAAGAAGGGCTCGTCCGGAAAGAAGAGTACCAAAAAGAAGGAAGAGAAGAAAAAGGAAGAGATAAAGGAGGATGTGCAAAGCAAGGCTGCAACGGAAGAGAAACCGAAAAAAGGAAAGGGAAAGAAGAGCGCAATGGAGATAGAGCCCCTGAAAGATGAGTATGCCATAGAGAAAGAGGATGAGTATGCAATTGCAATGCTGGGATGGGCCACATCCGGCTACGACATAACGAAGTTAGAGGAACTTATGAAAGGGCGCAGCAAAAAGAAATTCGAGAAGGAATTCGAGAAGGTAAGGAGAGGTGTGGAAAAACTGGAAAAGATAAAAAAAGCCCTTGAAGAACTCAACATATCCGGCGTCGAGAAAGAAGTTGACGAACTCCTGAAGGTCATAAACGACCCGTACAAGGCAAAAGAGGCGGAAAAGCAGTTCGAAATTATAAAAAAGATGGTCCGAGCCAAAGACATAGAATCGGAACTGGATTCGATGCTGACAGTGGAGGAGTTGAAACCGCGTATAATGGAGATCAAAGAAAGATTGAAGAACATAGACGAACTCGAGGGAATCGAGGAAGACCTGAAGGATCTTAGAAGGGAGTTCAAGGAATCTTACTTCGTGGCAGAGTTCATAGAGATGATTGAGGAGAAACCGAGGACCGTTAAGAGGATAAAAGTAACCGAGGAAGAGCACAAGAGTAAGAATCCCATGATGCTGAAGGACCTATTCGTCTTTTCTAACACCGGGAAGTTCCTTGGGCATAAGACAACCCGTAAGGGCAAGATAGACAAGAAGGAACTCGTAGAGAAGCTGAATACGGCCAGGGATTTCGTTAAGAACGACAGGTTTTCAAGCGGGGTCCTAATAAAGGTTCCGAAAGGTGAGGAGACGCTTCTGGTGCAGAAAGGAGAGTTCGTTGCGGTTGGTATGATAATTTCCGGTGAAGTTCACAGACTTACGGGAAAACTCCTGAAAAAAGGCATAGAGATGATGGAAAAGGAGGACGAAGAAGCCATAAGGAACTGGGACGGAAGCAAGGAATCGCTGCTCCACCTGCAGAAAAACATGAGCGCGATAATGTATGCTGCGATAAAACTAGGAGAACAGATGGAAGAAAAATAGGGGAATTATTCTCCCCTGTACTTTTTTGCTATTTCTTTTGCGACATCCAGTGTGGTCGAATTGCCGCCCATGTCATAGGTTCTAACCTTTCCTTCCATGACGACCTGCTCTATGGCGCTCTCCAGACGCTCTGCTTTCTCGTGCTCTCCCAGATAGTCGAGCATCATTTTCACCGCACGTATCATGGCTATGGGATTGACTTTGTACTGGCCGGCGTACTTCGGGGCAGAGCCGTGGACAGGCTCGAATACCGCATAATTGTCGCCTATGTTTCCGGCGACCGCGAATCCCAGACCCCCAGTCAACTGCGAGGCTAGGTCAGAGATTATGTCGCCGAACATGTTCGATGTGACCAGAACATCGTAATCCTCGGGGTTCTTGACAAGCCACATAGCCTGGGCGTCTATATTCGTCTCCCACAGTTCTATGCCCGGATATTCCTTTATTATCTCCCTCGCTATCTCCACGAACATGCCGCTTGTCTCCCGGATTACGTTGGGTTTTTCCACTACTGTGACGCTTCTCGCCCCATACTTCTTGGCATGTTCGAAAGCCGCTCTTATTATCCTTTCGCATCCCTTTCTGGTGAATATTCTGCACGATATTGCAAGTTCGTCGCCTGGAACGTCCATAAAACGTTTGAACTTGGGATGTGCCGCAAGTGTCTTTTTGATGTCTTCCGAGACCGGTCTGAACTCCACACCGCTGTAGAGCCCCTCCGTGTTCTCCCTGAAAACGGTGATGTTTATATCATCCCTGTAATTCAGAGGATTCCCTGGATATGCCTTTGCCGGTCGCACATTCGCATAAAGCTCGAACTCCTGTCTGAGGCGCACGATTGGGCTGAAATATTCGAGACCCTTGTCCCTGAGTTCGGGTGCAAGCTCTTCCCTCGCCTCTCTCTTCGGCTTTGATGTTATCGCACCGAAAAGAGCCGCATCTGTCTGTTTTAGAAGCTCTATCGTCCTGTCAGGGAGCGGATTGCCCTCCTTACGCCAGAACTCCCAGCCTATATCTCCGTAAAGATATTCGGCATCGAGAGCTATCTCATCCAGAACAATCATCGCCGCCTCTACAACCTCTTTCCCAACACCATCTCCTGGGAGTACCGCTATCCTGTATTTTGTCAAGGAATCACCGTGGGCAAATCTACTTCTATTTAAAGAATATTCACAGTCTCTGTTGTGAAGATGCGGGCGTGCCTAAATCTCTAACGCATCATTTTTTAATTCTTTAGGTTTAACTGCTCGAGACTGCCAAGTTAAGAGGAGGATTCCGACCATGATTCCACAGTCCTTACTCTGGCATTTTCAGGGAATATGTTCCGGAATCTTTTGGTTCCGGATTTCAGGACATTGAACCATCCTTCGATAGGACCTCTCTCCAAAAGTCCCGGGTTTCCATTGAAAGCCGAATCTTTCCAGGGCCCATGGGTACCATGGGCCTCTGTCCACATATACCAGAGCTCCGGTCTCGTCCTTCTTCCTGCTTCTCACGAAAAGTTTTTCACCCCCCAACCATTCCCACCGATTGCTCTATAATAGTGTACCCATCCTGGCGCTCTTAGCCATCTCTGGGACGGATTTTAATCCTATAAATGTTATGTTGGCAGTCTCACATTGCTCTGTTGCATAACTCGTTCTTAGTTATGCATAGCAGAGGAGTTCATAACTCAAATTGAGTTATGTACACTCAGAGCGCCATAACTCAGCCCTGAGTTGTGGAACGACATGTTGTATATCATAAACTTCCTCATCACTTCGTTTATCGCAGAGCTATGTGCTCTTACACTTTCACCGAATACTCTTCTGACGAAAACACAGTTTCGACAGCCCAGTTATACTCGGACCGATTTCTTATATACTTCTTATTGGTTACTTCCTTCCGAGCCATGGTGCATAGAAACTTCTTTTCAGAAGTTCAAGTCGCAAAGGCATTACTCTGCTCCTCCCATCCATAGTTTTCTGGTTATCTGCCATAAAGTATGGCACCATGGCCCAATATGCTAATAATACTTTCTTAGCAGAAGACTTCCTGTGGAAGTCTGTAAAACTATTTGTGCAACAGAGCATACCGAGGCAAAGATGTATAAAACAGAGGAGTATGCGGTATCATGGACCCGAAGAAATTCATCGAATCCCTGAAGGGCAGAAAGGCTCTGGCAGAGCACGAGGTCAAGGACATCCTGGACCACTACGGCTTCAAGACACCGGCACGCATGGTGCTCGCGCCTGGTGAGGAGCTCAGGGAACCCGATTTCGAGTATCCCCTTGTGATGAAGGTCTCATCCCCGAAGATACTCCACAAAACCGAGGTCGGCGGTGTTAAGCTGCACATAGATGACTACGAATCTCTGAAAAAGGAATGCGAGGAAATGAGGGAAAAGTTTCCCGAGGAGCACATACTTATCGAGGAGATGAAGAGACCGGGAGTGGAGGCCATAATAGGGGTCATAGAGGACCCGACATTCGGGCTTTCCGTCATGGTTGGTCTAGGAGGGATTTACACGGAGATATACAAGGACGTCTCCTTCAGGGTCATCCCGATAACGAGAAATGACGCCGATGAGATGCTGAAGGACCTCAAGGCACACGAGATATTCGAGGGATTCAGAGGCATAAAGACAGACAGAGAGGGGCTGATAGACACGTTGCTCAATGTCTCAAAACTGGCCATGGATCTTCAGGAATATCTCAGTCAGATGGACCTCAACCCTGTTTTCGTCAGGGAAAACGACACCGTAATCGTGGATGCCAAGATGGTATTGAAATGAGACTGATCGCCCTCCTCTCGGGAGGAAAGGATTCCACACATTCCGTGTATCTGGCCCAGAAAGACGGGCACGAGGTAAGGGATGCGGCAATATTCATCCCGGAGACCGATTCCTACATGTTCCACAGGCCGAACGCGGAGGAAGCCGTGAAGATTGCGGAAGCGATGGGGCTAAATCCGGTCGTGAGAAGGACCAAGGTAATAAAGGAAAAGGAGCTTAAGGACCTGAAGGATGCTCTCGCCCCCCTGGATGCCGAAGGCGTCATAGCAGGAGCCATAGAGTCGAAATACCAGTTCGAAAGGGTGAAGAGGGTATGTGAATCTCTGGGTCTTGAGGTTTACACACCGCTATGGCACAGGGACCAGACAGAGATAGTAAGAGAGATGCTGGCAGAAGGGTTCATAATAATGGTGGTGTCGGTGAGTGCCTACGGTCTCGGTGAGGAATGGCTCGGAAGAACACTGGATGAAGAGGCTGTGGAAGAGCTTAAGAAAGTCGAGGAGAAATACAGGATAAACGTGAGCGGCGAGGGCGGAGAGTATGAAACCATAGTCCTCGACGGTCCGAACTTCAGGTACGGATTTCGGGCGGAGATAAAAAAGAGGGTCTGGAAAAGGGACCACGGATGGATTGAAGTCGAGCTGATACCGATAAATAGCAAGGCTTAAATAGGAACTCCGCAATCCTTAAATCATGGAAAAGGAAAGAGAATACACGGTGATGATAGAAAAAGACGAGGACGGATACTATGTGGGGGAGGTGGTGGAACTTCCCGGATGCTTCACTCAGGCGAAAAGTGTCGAGGAACTCATGAAACGAATCAAAGAAGCCATATCTCTCTATCTCGAAACCGTGGATGAGGTGGAGGTGAAGTACCGGTTCATCGGTCTCCAAAAGGTCATAGCATGAAAACGATATCTATCTCGACTTCCCAAACATTTCTTTTTATATCAACAAGATATACGGTTATAGTATGAAACTTAAACCTCTATCAGCTTTGAAAGTCATAAAGATACTTGAGTCCTTCGGATTCAAGGTTGTAAGAAAGAAAGGCTCACACGTTATTCTCCAGAATAAGGGGGGAAGAACCATAGTCATACCGGTCCATTCCGGAGAGGAACTAGGTAGGGGCATTTTGCTGAAGATAATAAAGCAAGCCGGCCTTACAAAGGATGAATTTCTTAGTGCTCTCAAATAAGGAACAAAGATAATTCTAAATAATGAAGTGCATTACAGTGCGGTGAATTCATGCCTGTGTGTCCTCTTGATTACCGCTACGGCAGAGATGTGATGAAGAAGGTCTTTTCCAACGAGGCCAGAATACAGAAGATGCTTGAGGTGGAGGCCGCCCTGGCGAGAGCACATGCGAAGCTCGGCCACATACCGGAGAGCGCTGCGGAGGAGATAAGCAGAAGGGCATCTATAGAATATGTGAAGCCGGAAAGGGTGGATGAGATAGAGGGGGAGATAAGACACGATGTAATGGCCCTTGTGAAGGCCTATTCCGAAGCATGCTATGGAGATGCTGGAAAATACATACATCTGGGGGCGACCAGTAATGACATAATAGATACCGCCACAGCTCTTCAGCTGAGAGATGCCCTCGATATACTAGAGAAGGACCTCACCGCTCTTGGAAACACAATGGCCGGGCTTGCGAAGGAACACAGGGACACCGTTATGCTGGGAAGGACACACGGACAGATGGCGACACCGATAACGTTCGGTCTTAAAATCGCTGTGTATCTGGATGAGATACGGCGGCATCTCGAACGCCTGAGAGAATCCAGAAAGAGGATATGCACCGGAAAGATGATGGGCGCCGTAGGAACCGGAGCTGGTTTTGGGGAGGATGCACTGAAGATAAGGGAACTTGTGGGAAAAGAGTTGGGTATAGACATGGCACTCGCCTCCGGTCAGATCGTCGGAAGGGATAGATATATCGAATTCCTCTCTCTGGCATCCAACATCGCCACGAGCCTTGAGAAATTCGCCACAGAGATAAGGAACCTTCAGAGGCCTGAGATAGATGAAGTGGCCGAGGCTTTCGATGTGAAGAAGCAGGTGGGTTCATCCACCATGGCGCACAAGAGGAACCCCATAACTTCTGAGAACATATGCGGTCTCGCCCGTGTTCTCAGGGGATTCCTGACACCGCAGATGGAGAGTGCCGTGCTATGGCACGAGAGGGATTTGACAAATTCGTCTGCGGAAAGATTCACACTGCCGCACACCGCAATACTTCTGGATGATATCCTCATAAAAATGGAGAATGTCTTCCGCAACCTCGTCGTGAAGCCGGAAAACATGCTCAGGAATCTGGAGAGGTCCAGAGGCCTGGTAATGGCTGAAACCGTTATGCTGGCGCTCTCCACCAAGGGAATTGGGAGGCAGGATGCCCATGAGCTTGTCAGGAAACTTTCCATGCAGGCTGAGGAGAAAGGACTTCACCTGAAGGAGATACTCATGGAAAGCGAGGAGATAAGAGCGCTCCTCAGCCCAGGGGAGATTGAGAGGATAATGGATTACAGGAATTACACAGGGAAAGCGGGGGAGATTGTGGATATGGTTGTGAGGGAGTGGGAGAATGGGGAAGGGTAATAAGTGCTTATTTGTACCAAGATATTTATTTCTTAACGAAGAACTGAAAGAGGTCGATAAAAGAAGATCGTCGTATCTGATTTCGCATGCGAGGATATCTTTTTCTGCGAGAGCTAGAGATGTAAAAGCTATGCTTATGATATATGGGAATATAAATAAAATACCTATTGCGCCTAACGAATATGGTGATATGTTTTCCATAGATACATTGAATGAACTTATCTATCCTGAGTTAGAAATTCTTAAAAAGAGGCCCCAAAATGATGAAGAAATCGAAAAAATAAAATTCTATATTAAACACATGAAGCCTGCTTTTGAAAAGAGTGTCGAAAAAATAATTTTGGAGCAAGCTATTGTTGCAACAATTTCAAACATAGAAGTTTATCTTAGTTGGATATTTCGTGACATATTTGACGATGACAGATTTCTGAGATGTCACTTAAAAAATTCAAAGGAAACTAAAGATTTTATTAGAAAATCAGGTCTGCTGAAACCCCTTCAAGAACAATTAGTTCTAAATGGTAATTCTTTTTCCAACCTTGATTTAATTATTATACCCCGCAGCTTGCTGCGGCTGGGACAGGAGATTGGATAGGCAAATAGCAATATACTCTGTGCGTGTTCTATAGCCTATGGAAATGGAACATGCACCTCACTGCACATATCGAATAAGATATCACA
>JAJRTH010000057.1 GCA_024278375.1 archaeon
CAGTTCGGTAACGAATTTCCTCATGATATTACCTCCTCACGAGTAATACACAGGACCTATATCAGTCTTTTTCTTTTTCACGCCCTTTCCGAGTTTCTCCATCATCCCCTCGTAGTACTTCTTTATCTCATCGTCCACGGATGGATGGACCTCATTCATGGCCTCCTTGAAATCATCCATATCTACCTTCTCCTTTCCTTCTCTCAGGGCGTTTATTGCGGCCTCTCTGCAAAGGGACTCTATGTCCGCACCCACGAAACCTTCGGTATTATCCGCGAGCCAGTCGAGGTCAACGCCTTCGAGGGGCATGTTCCTTGTATGGACCTCGAATATCTTATTCCTCCCCTCTTTATCCGGAATCCCTATGTATATGTGGCGATCGAACCTCCCCGGTCTTAACAGAGCCGGGTCCAGTATGTCCGGACGGTTGGTCGCAGCGATGACAACGAGACCCTCCATGGATTCCAGTCCGTCCATCGATGTCAGAAGCTGATTGACCACCTGTTCGGTTGCCCTGCTTCCGGGAGATGCCCCTCTCATTGGTGCTATGGCATCTATCTCGTCGAAGAAAACTATGCTGGGCGATGCCTGTTTCGCCTTTTTGAAGACCTCGCGGACCGCTCTCTCGCTTTCTCCGACCCACATGCTCATTATCTCCGGGCCTTTGACACTTATGAAGTTCGCCTCGCTCTCAGTTGCCACGGCCTTGGCTAGGAGGGTTTTTCCCGTTCCCGGAGGGCCGAACAGCAGCACTCCTTTGGGTGGCCTTATTCCTAGTTTCTCAAACTTCTCTGGCTCTTTTATCGGGAGTTCGACGCTCTCCTTCAGCTTCATCTTTGCCTCCTCGAGGTCCCCCACATCCTCCCAGCGAACATTAGGTATCTCGACCATGACCTCCCTGAGGCTGCTCGGCTCCACCTCTTTGAGGGCTCCTTTGAAATCCTCCTCCTTCACCCTCATCTTTTCGAGGACCTTCGGGTCTATGGCCCTGTCGAGGTCTATCTCGGGCAGATATCTTCTCAGAGCTTTCATGGCAGCTTCTCTCGCGAGTGATGCCAGATCGGCACCCACGAAACCGTGTGTCAGATCCGCGAGTTTTCTGAGAATTCTTTCCCTTTCCTTATCGTCACCCTCTATCGGCATTCCTCTGGTGTGTATCTGAAGTATCTCATACCTTCCGTCCCTGTCCGGAACGCCTATCTCTATCTCTCTGTCGAACCTCCCGGGCCTTCTCAGTGCGGGATCAAGGGCGTCCGGTCTGTTGGTCGCACCTATGACTATCACGTTCTCCCTGTCGCTCATACCGTCCATGAGCGTGAGCAGCTGGGCGACGACCCTTCTCTCCACCTCTCCCCTGACCTCATCCCTTTTGGGTGCTATGGAATCTATTTCGTCGATGAATATTATGCTAGGTGCCTCTTTGGTGGCCTTTTCGAATATCTCTCTCAGCCTCTCCTCGCTCTCTCCGTAGAATTTGCTCATTATCTCCGGGCCCTGTATGGAGAAGAAACTGGCACCGGATTCGCTGGCAACCGCCTTGGCTATGAGCGTCTTCCCGGTTCCGGGAGGACCGTGTAGAAGCACGCCTTTGGGCGGGTCTATCCCCAGTCTTTTGAAGAGTTCGGGATGTTTCAGCGGAAGCTCTATCATCTCCCTGACCTTCTGCAGCTCCTCCTTCAAACCTCCGATGTCCTCATAGGTTATTCCGCCTATGGCGAGCTCCGCTTCGCTCACACCCTCTTCTTTAACCACTATCTCGGTCATATCTGTGACCTTCACCACTCCTCCCGGGTTGGTTGAGATTACGATGAAAGGAACGACATTTCCCATAAGAGCTATGCCGGGTATCGCGAGGAGGTCTCCTCTCGTCATCGCACGGTTCATCAAACCTTTCTTGACATAATTGCCGAGGGCAGTACCAAATCTTATGCCGGAGCTTCCGTCGAGCATCGGCGCCAGAACCACTTTTTCAGCGGGAAAGACCTTGGCCTTTCTGACCTCAACACTATCTCCTATCGAAACCCCGGCATTCTTCCTGAGTAAGCCGTCTATCCGTATTATTCCCCGTCCCTCTTCCTCCTGCTTCAGTCTGAAGACCTTGGCCGCGGTCATCTTGGTTCCGGTTATCTCTATTATCTCACCCACCTCTACCCCGAGCCTCAGCCTTGTTGTGGAATCTATCCTGGCTCTTCCGATACCCACATCTTCCTGCAGGGCTTCCACCACTTTCAGTGTAATCGATTCAGCATCCATACTCATCCATAGGCCATCATGGGAGAGTATTAAAAGGCTTTTCATGACAGTTCGGAAAATTCATATAGATACAAGCGTGGGTCGGTGTTCTCAGCGTTCTCATCGTCTGAGTAGAAGGTGAGGTTAGGCCAGTTTGTGGCACCTTTTCCTTCAACTATCTCGTGCTGGTAGAAGTAGGAGTTTGTGAATATCTGCGAGGGAACTATGATAGTGTCGTTCATTCCTGCTTCGATGGAGCCGTCTGAGGAGGTTGTGTAGGAGAGATTGAAGGAATAGAAATCGATGGATTGCTCTGCGTTGGTGGATTGGTCGAAAAGGATAGGTTCTTGGTTAGTGTTCTGGACTTTCATTTTTTCCCTTACCTTCTCTTATATTCGATATATGCTCTAAAAGTTTTTCTCCAATCTCTTTATCGATCCATATGAACTGCCATCTTGTATAAAAAGGTTTATCCAGATAATGGACATCTATCCTATATCCGTATTTTTTACCCAGATATTTTCTCCACGAGATGTTTTCTATGTACTCCCACGGAATCCTGATTATTTCACTAAATGGATTTATTATTTCTATGCCTTCTTCGTCCCACCGTATCTTTCTTGCGATGTGTCTGTCCCATTGATATACACGGAGAACCGACAGATAACCAAAACCTATGGAACCTAGAACAATAAACAACAAAAGGAGTATATGCTTTATATTCTTGAGGTCCATATATAATATGCATAACATTATTAGAAAAACACTTGCTAATATCCAGCTAATTATTGCATAATTCATTTGAGGTCTCTCTATAAATGATTTTATCTCCAAAAAACTGGCCCCCATTATATTACCCCCATCACTACAAGAGAATATATTCCTATAGCACTCCAACCAAGTATCTGAGACGCCCAGTTTAAGGTTTTTAATATCGGATTATCTATTTTCTTCATAAATAACCCAAAAATAAGGGAAATGGCGCCCAAGGCAGCCGCCACTCCTCCCACGACCATGCTTGCAGTAAAGTCGTATGATAGGGCAAGAGCTAAAGAACCTACAAGCAATGCCTGGACACCGAATATCCCCGCACCTACAACAGCAGTAGTTCCAGTAGAATCGCCTTTTACTATTGCTGCCATGGTAAATGCCGAAGAAATCAAACCCAATGCAGCACTTAGATATCCCCAGAATATATCACTATTGAAGTTTTCTCCCCGAGAACCTCTAGTTGTTTCTATTACGGCATGGTTATTTCTCGAGTTTTGGCAATAAATGGATTTTACAAAATTCACAATCAACGGGACTGCCATATCTGAGGGAAGACCAGAAATAGTATTGCCCTGAATAACTTTCTCCAATATGGCGGTCATTAGAAATTGTACAATCAATCCCGAGATTGCTCCAAATACCAGGGTTCCAAGTCCCAAGGTAAATCCACTTATAGCATAGGTTGCTGCAACCAAACCAATCCACATTGCAGATATTGGAATAAACAATTCCACATTGAAAAGATGCGATAGACTTTCAGACCAAGGCCCCAGACCCCTATGTATACTGTAGTATTCATAGGATCCAGAAATAGTTTTGTTTATATGAGAACTCCATGTATTTATTGCATCTATTAATGGGCTGAATATTGCATTTATAGTTTCTTTCATCATATCTATTATCCACTGAATAATCGCTCCCATCACCTCCACAACCTTCTTTACGACCTCGGCGACCACAGCAATGGCATCCTCGAATGCTCCCACCAGAGCTTTCCCGAAGTTTATGAGTGCCTTTCCGAGCTGGTTCAGGAACTCGGTGAATGTGGTTACGATTGCAGTTATTGCAGAACAAACTATATCTGATACGGTCTTAACGAAATCCCAGACAACAGTTCCGACCTCTATTGCGAAGTTTATAATTCCTCCTATTATCGAGCCGATATCGAAATTGACCGTATTGTAACTCCATTTGGAAGAGACTGCGAGGTCTTCTGTCGGTGAGTTTTCGATCAGAACGATGGCATTGGTATTGTAATGGATTGCATAACCCGAGAACGGAACCAGTTTGAGAACATCCCCGGGAAGGTTCATGTATGTCGGGTCATCGAAGGTATAATTGTATGCTATCTCCCCTGTTGTGTTCTTCGAAAGCTCCTCCAGAAGCTCGAGGAATTCATCACCTGTTGTGTTTCCCGTTATTATTCCCGAGACGTGGGCGGTTGTGCTTGATGCAGATGCATCGTCTCCGTAGAATGTCAGGTTAGGCCAGTTTATTGCTCCGTTTCCGCCCTCTATCTCATTCTTATAGAACCATGAGTTTGTGAATATCTGAGATGGGACTATGATGGTGTTGTTCATTCCCGCTTCTATGGTAGAGTCTGAGGATGGGGTGGTTGTGCGGGATAAAGTGAAATAGAAACCAATAGGTTGTCCTATCTCACAAAGTATATCGTACGAAGATGTTTTTCCAGTAGGGAGAGAGTTACCAATCATACTTTCACCAGCTCTTCTTCCTTTATCTCCTTTACTCTCTCTTCGTTTATCTTTTTCGCTATTTTTTTAAGCATCTCTTCAACTCTATCTGCCTCTTTCCCACTTCTCACAAAATTGAACAGAAACCAAGATCTCAAATTGCTTTTTCTACCTCCTTTCTCCATGATTTTCCATCTATCAGTATCTATCCTTTCCATCCGCTCATATGGAATGAAATACTCTTTGCTGAACATCTTACTCCACGGTTTCAACGGCGGTACTATCCCTCGCTCATATATGGCAAACGGTTGCACTCGCACCCCTGCCCAAAGCAAAACCACACTAACTGCCCCAATCGAGCCCCATGCTGCTATAATGAATTTTATATCTAATATATCTAAGAGTATCATTTTTCCATCTAGGACATAATAAGATAATAAAGTCCCAAAAAATATTACAAATAAAATCAATGTCCCAAGCCATAGATATGTATCTCTCTTGTGCATTCTTGTTCTCTCCTCGTCCACTATATATATCTGTTTACCCTTCATACAATCACCCCGCTGTTATAAATCCATGTATATCTTCTATTGTCTCCGTCACCACTCCAGCCAATCCAACTATCTCAAGAACATCCTGCGCTATGTCCATTATCTTGTACCATCTTGCTACCCACGGATAGTTCTTAAACTTAGTCTTTGCATATACCAA
The DNA here is from genome assembly GCA_024278375.1 of archaeon. GTDB lineage: Archaea > Thermoplasmatota > Thermoplasmata > WALJ01 > WALJ01 > WALJ01. The sequence goes on from JAJRTH010000057.1 coordinate 5,409, forward strand.
AAGTATTATTGACATCGCATCAAATATAAGAGCTTTGAAATATTCAATCTTATCGGTACCGGTAACCACCATCTTCTTGGCGGCGAAGATAATGACACCCAGCAACGCCACGCCCAGTCCTACAGGTGCCACTTCCTGCACCGATTTTAAGGTTCTTGTTTTACTCGCCAGATAGAACCCAAACCATTTTATGAAACCACCCAGTTCAAAAGTTCCCTTTGTAGCATCTTCCGCCTGCTTTAAACATTCATCCACTGTTATTCCTGCAAGTTCTGTAGCTGCCATCGTTACAAAGAATCCAATAAGCATCTTAGCCACACTTCCTCCAAATTGAGAGAGTATTGTTGCCCCACCTCCAGTTACAATATTTGTTATTGTATTTATTATGCTCAATGAAGCTATTAACGTCATTATTCCTATAAACACTGCCGAACCCACAAGTATCGTCACAATCAACTTCGCCAGATTTTCTGCGGTTATAGTTCCACTAAACCCATCTGCCATAGCTTCCTTTAACTCATTTCCTAAGGCACTCACCGCATCTATAACCGGCTGTAAAATTCTTGCTAACATCTCTTTTATCATCGCGAGGACAACATTTCCCAGTTCTTCAATTATTCTCTTTACAATATTTACCGCATCCTTCACCGCATTCATAGCTGTCTCGAATGCTCCCACCAGAGCTTTCCCGAAGTTTATGAGTGCTTTTCCGAGCTGGTTCAGGAACTCGGTGAACGTGGTTACGATTGCTGTTATTGCAGAACAAACTATATCCGATACGGTCTTAACGAAATCCCAGACAACAGTTCCGACCTCTATTGCGAAGTTTATAATTCCTCCTATTATCGAGCCGATATCGAAATTGACCGTATTGTAACTCCATTTGGAAGAGACCGCAAGGTCTTCTGTCGGTGAGTTTTCAATCAGAACGATGGCATTGGTGTTATACTGGATTGCATAACCCGAGAACGGAACGAGTTTGAGAACATCCGCAGGAAGGTTCATGTATGTCGGGTCATCGAAGGTATAATTGTATGCTATCTCTCCTGTTGTGTTCTTTGAAAGTTCCTCCAGAAGCTCGAGGAATTCATCACCTGTTGTGTTTCCCGTGATTATTCCCGAGACATGAGCTGTTGTATTATCGGCGGATGAATCATCTGAGTAGAAGGTCAGATTCGGCCAGTTCGTGGCACCGTTTCCTTCTTCTATTTGATGCTTATAGAAATATGAGTTTGTGAATATGGAAGATGGAACAAGTATTGTGTTGTTCATGCCTGCTTCTATATAGCCATCAGAGCTTGGGGTGGTTGTGCAGGAGAAATCGAAAGAGCAGAAGCCCCCAGATTGTTCTGTCTCGAATGAAGCGGTGGAAGAGAGGAATCCATTATTAAATACTTCTAGACGACTCATGAAATATCACCTTTATTTCCATAACTTTTCTTCGCTGTCATAGTGCAATATTTCAGGATTAAAAATCTTTATTATATCTCCTGTAGCTTTTGGAGGTATTAAAACAGCATAGAATCCCGAAAACTGTCCTTTTTTGAATTTTTTAAGCATAGATTGTGGTTTTCTGGATTGGAAAACCATAAGTGAATTAGGCAAGAGGAGATATGCCTTTTCAACGTCTTTTTTCTCGATTCTAGCATACCAAATGAAGCCAAAACAGGAGATTGAACCTTTATCTATTTTTATTATATGGGTCGAGACTCCTTTAAAAAATAGCATGAGAATTATTGAAGTGATGAAGTATGCTAGCAATGTTGTTTCATCAGACCACCCATAAATCGGCTTGGCCATGTAGAATCCTATCAGGTATCCAACTATCAAAATGGTTAAAGGAATACTTAGAGATGGATAATAAATATAATATGCATCCTTAGAAATTGCATCACCTCCTAATTTGCTTAACAAGAAAGCCGAGACTTCCTATGAACGAATATCCTGCCATAGAGACAAATGGAATGGTAAGCAGAGATTTAGCAATAAATACTCCTGGAGGTGCCGGTTCGAGCAAGCTTTTGATACTTCCCAGAAATATTGTTTTGAGTGCAAATCCAGATAAAGCAGTCAAAAAGATTCCCGCCAGAATACCATCTCCCTTTGAATAGGTATCTGTATGAGAATCTATGAAGAGGGCATAAATTCCGTCATCCGGTAGACCATCGGATGATGGTATGTGGGTGAGATTGAAGGAAAAGAAGCCCATATAATATTCTGTTTCGGAAGGCGGAGCAAAGGGATGGGTTACGAGATTTTGTGCACCTATACGGTTCATGTCTCTACCTCAACATTAGTTGAACATTTAATATTATCTCATCCGCACTCTGGAGTTATCAGATAAGCATAGGAGGTGCGTGGATTTTTCCTGAGTTCTTCAACGCATTTATCCTCTTCCCCTTCGGGAGCTTCCACATACAACACAACTCTCTGCACCGTTTCACCGTCTTCCGTGTAATTGTTCAGAAAAACCTACTTCACTGTGCAATTATACGATTCTACTATGGCTGTTGCGTTTTCAACACTTATATTTTCTTCAAACTCCACTCCTATTACTCGTTTTCCACAGGAATAGTGTGGTTCTGGATTGAAGTCCATCACGATGAAAAGCACCACTACAATTATGGCCCCTATCAAAGCGAATAAAATCACTATGTTCGCCTTTTTATCTGTGTCCATATTGTCCTCCTCGGCGGATTTCGGAAACGGCCGTCCCCATGGATGACTTCTCAGTCCTCATGCAATCACCGATTGTCCGTATACAGTGATATACTTAAATATTTCCGCATACAGTAAGTGTCAGACAAAAGTCACCAAAAGTTTTAAATACTGTGACATATTATCCGACAATTGTCCGACAATCGTCGGACCTTGGGATGCACTCAGCGAGGGATAAGAATGCCCGAAAATATGAAAAAAAGGAGCGCAATGCTGCGC
>JAJRTH010000058.1 GCA_024278375.1 archaeon
TCCAGGACATGATGGTGAAGGGAGAGGTAAGGCCGGAGAGCTTTGAACTGGACGAGATTCTGAGATACATGCTCTACAGACAGGGGATATGCGACAGGCGTTTTTACGACATATTCCACCTGATAGACGAGAGGGGCTGGGTGAGGGGGGATTACGATGCATTTCTGCGGGTTCGCAATTACAGACCTCTGTCCAGGTACAGAGACGGCGACATAGTCTCCTGTAAGGTCATACCTCACTTCGTTTCCTACACCACGCTGCGGAAATGCGCTCTATATCAGACCGCAAAATCGAGAACTCTGGATGAAAACGACGAGATAGTGCTCCAGGTCATAGGGCGTGAAAGGAGGAAGAAGGACATAACCGGAGCATCTCCTCTCGGGCCCAAACTGACCGCTCAATCGATAGAGAGGCTCTATGAGGGAGCATACATAGCAAAGGACATGAGAGGCAGGTTCATAAGGGTGTTTCCGAGAAGGTACATAAAAGATGCCAGAAAGAAGGTTCTGAAATCAATAATAGAAAATTATGGTTTCGTGAGCGCAGAGCTGCTATATATTCTTGCCGGTGGAGAGTACAAGATGGGAGAGATAAGGGACCTGTTGAAGGAGATGGGAAAAGAGCTCGTAAGGGGATTTTTCATAAAAGGTTCGAGAACGGTCTACTGGGCTCCCGAATATGCGATATCCGAGATGGGAAAGATGAGTTGCCGGATAGACGCGGTCATTCCCAAAGACGACCCGGCCGGCTGGTATATCGAGCATTTTGCTCGCAATATATTCGGCTTCTCTCCTGCTGTCAGCATATTTGTGGGTGGAAGGTTAACAGGCGCCGTGGAGGGTAGAAAAAGCGGTAAGAGAATTCAAATCCGTGAATTTGTGGGTGGGAGCACCGAGAGGTATCTTCTCAAGGATTACGCCAGAAAGTGGGGGATAAAGCTTGACTGGGGAGTGGACGAGATAAGTGATTACGAAATAATGGAGAGCATCGGTGGCTATAAAAAAATGAAGAAATAATTTAATTCGCGAAGCTTACCCACAATAACCTATATATTCCCCTTCCCAATCCACACCCATGTCAGAGCTGGAATTCCTGAAAGCTGAGGAACTCCTTAAAGGAGACATGGTAGGTCAGAGAGTGAGGACGAGGGGCTGGATATACCGTACAAGACACAAGGGAAAGATGGTGTTCACAGTGATAAGGGATTCCAGCGGGATAATTCAGGCAACACTTTTCAAGGGCGATATGGAGGAAGAGAAGGGGTTCGAGGATGCCAAAAAGGCTCTTGTGGAATCGTCCGTAGAGGTTGAGGGGATACTAGTTGAAGATGCGAGGGCTCCAGGAGGGTTCGAGATTCAGGTCAGGAGATTTCATGTCATACACTTTGCAGAACCATTCCCGATAACAAAGGACCAGAGCGAAGAATTTCTCATGGATATGAGGCATCTCTGGGTGAGGTCGAGAAAGCTAACCGAGATTGCCAAGATAAAACACTCCGTTCTTAAGGCTGCAAGGGAGTGGTTCGATGAGCACGGATTCTACGAGGTCACACCGCCGATACTCACCGGAAGCGCTGCCGAAGGCGGAGCGACTCTCTTCGAGCTCAAATATTTCGGGCAGAAGGCATATCTGAGTCAGAGCGCTCAACTTTACCTCGAAGCCCTGATATTTTCACTTGAAAACGTGTACTCAATAACACCCAGCTTCAGGGCGGAGAAGAGCAGGACAAGGAAGCATCTCACGGAATTCTGGCATCTCGAGGCGGAGGAGGCGTGGACCGGCCTGGAAGGGAACATGAAGATTCAGGAAGAACTGACCGCACACATAGCGCACAGGGTTGCGGAGTGGAACGGAAAGCAGCTTGAGTTCCTCGGAAGAGAGCCGGAGGAGCTGCTGAAAATCGAGACTCCGTTTCCCAGATACAGATATGACGAGGCTCTGGAAAAGCTCGCAAAGAAAGGTATTGAGCTCGAATGGGGTGATGATTTCGGAGCGCCGGAGGAAAGGATGCTTACCGAGGACGAGGAGTTGCCAATTTTCATTACACACTGGCCAAAGGAGGCGAAGGCGTTTTACATGCGCTGGGACACTGAAGACACCAGAGTGGTTCTAAATAATGACATGCTCGCTCCCGAAGGTTACGGTGAGATATTCGGAGCCAGTGAGAGGGAAACCGATGTGAGGCACCTTATAGAGAGACTTGAGGCGGAGGGAGCTAATCTTGATAACTATCGGTGGTATCTGGACCTCAGGAGATACGGTTCCGTGCAGCACTCCGGATTCGGTATGGGTGTAGAGAGGGTGGTCGCATGGCTTGCAAAGGCCGAGCACATAAGAGATACCATACCGTTCCCAAGGACCATAAACAGGGTCAGACCTTAGGCGGCGGAATTTCAGGAGGAGAAGGCGGTATTCTACTCAGTGACCCGCATCTGGTGCATTTTAAAAGCCCTTTTCCCATGTATTCGGCTTCGATATTCCCACACACATGACATCTGTAAGGATGCTGGGCATATGGTATTTCTCCGTTTTTCACTCCGAATTTTGGAGTTTCCTGCCAGTAAGGCGGTGGAAGGACGTGTTGTTCACCTTTTCCTGAGCCCCCGTCATGCCCTTTGTGCATGATGTGGAGAACGAACGCCTTGGAATACAGATAGAAGAAGAAAATGCCTATTATTATGCTCCCTAGGAAGAACAGTCCTATAACCGCATCCAGTATAAAGGAATCGAACAATTCTGTTGGCATTGAAAGATAATTGGTCGCAAAATGCAGGGTTATTGATGCCCAGATTCCCCATTTCGCATACAGATATCCCATGGCCAGACCGCCGACCATGGCAGGCAGGACCTTGAATACATCCCATCCGGCAATCATATGAACGAAGCCGAACATACCTGCACAGAAGAAGATGAGTACCATAACCGTTCGGTCCATCCGGAACCTCCCCCCTATTATGTATCTGTAGAGGGGCGCTTCCCTTTTTCCCCTGTAAAGATGTATTATGAGCAGGAAAATCCCGATGAATGGAATTCTGGTTATCATCTCCTCCCAGACGCTTGCTCTGGATAGTTCGTACATCTGCTCCCATAGAGACATCTTTCCGAACTGCGGTATGGTAGGATTCGGCTCGAAAAGGCCTATTAAAAGATAGAACAGTATGGTGAAGCTTATTGTTGCAAAGAAAAGTGCAGCTATATCGAAAATACTGCGCTCCGACGGGACTTTTAGTTCGTAACGTTTCAGGGAAGAGAGCGCTGTGCTTGCAATCTTCCTTCCATCTCTTATGAATATGTTGCCCACAGAAATAAGGATTGCCGAAACAACGAATAGAAAATAGGCTATAAAAGATGTGCCGGATAGACGGTTGAGAACGACAGGCAGTCCCGGAGGGAGGATTATATAGGTCCATGTCGAACCCTCTTCCGGTATGGCATACTTTCCGGTGAAATCGAGTATTCCGTGGCCGGCGTAATACACCGTTTCCAAACTTATGCTGCTGTTCTTACCCTCGACACTGACGTTTCCCTTTATCGTGACTGTATAGACTCCCCGGGATGTGCTCTCCGGTTCCATGACCAGTGTGTTTCCGTACCATCGCGTAGTGTAGGGTAGAGAAGGGTCGAAGGATATGTTCCTCTCTATGCCGCTCCTGTTGACATCCATATTGAAGGCTATCACGATGTGGTTCCTGAAACCGGAAATGATGGCGTACTCCAGATAGGTCGGCTTTTTCGCTCGAAAGCTGATTTGGTCCGTGAACTCTCCGCAGCCGTACCTCACCGCGTAAACCCTCCCGTTATCGAAGGATCCGTTGGGTGTGAAGATTATACGGTTTTCCACGAAATCCAGCGTTCCGTTAATTTCCGGCGTTAGCTCGAAATAAGAGGCGGCTGAACTCTCGTTGCAACCGTAATAGGGCAGTATCAGATCGGATTCCGTGGATAGGATGGGATTCCTTATACCGTCGACAACCACAGGGACCCCGGCTATTAGGGTCAATGTCTCCAGTAGCAGGAGGCCGATGAATGAGAATATCGCCAGAAGACCGATGAGGTTCAGGCCCTTTTTCGGGATTCTCAGAGGATCGCCGCCATTCATTCCTATTTCTCCAGCATCTCATTAGCCGTAAATAAGGATGTGAGTTCTATTCCTTTGTTGCGGAGCGCTTCGTCCGCCCCCTCTTCCCTGTTTACCACGACTATTGCGTTTTCAACCACTCCTCCCGCTTCTCTTATGGCCTCCACAGCCTTTATCATCTGTCCGCCTGTCGTGGTGGTGTCTTCGATTATCAGCACCCTCTCTCCGTCCCTCAGTTCTCCCTCTATTCGGTTGGCTGTGCCGTATTCCTTTTTCTCCTTTCTGACGATTATCATTGGTATGCGGGTTTTGACCGAAACAACGGCGGCTATCGGCACGGAACCCATCTCCAGACCGGCAACTCTGTCCGTACCCTCGGGAATCCTATCAGCAACAGCATCCGCCATCATCTCCAGGGTGGCGGGGTCGCATGTTGCCTTCTTCAAATCGATGTAATAGCTGCTCTTCTTTCCGGAGCGAAGGGTGAAATCTCCGAACCTTATCGCGCCGACCTCTTTGAGCCTTTCCTTCAGCATATTATCACCACGGAACATCCTTCTTCCCCATTCTATATCCGATTATATTAACTATTCTGTGCAATATCGGGGTGAGCACGAAAAGGGTGATTATCGCAGGTATATTCCAGAAATATTTGAAAAAGAAGTGAGGATATGCGAGAAAAACAAGAAACAGTGCAATGATGAGGAATGTCAGCTGGTCCAGGAGGAACGCTCTCTCTCCCCTCCCGATTCCCAGCCTTCTCTTTATGAAACTTCCGACGGAATCGCCGAGGAGTGCTCCGTAACCGAGAATTGTTACCATCATCACTGCGGTGACGGCATCGCCCGAGAATTCCGGAAAATAGGGGATTCCTGTCGACTGTGCAATTATCTGCTGTGTGACTCCTATGAAGGCCCCCGCCGCACCTCCGCCCGCAAGACCTCGCCATGTCTTACCGTCACCGAGTATTCTCCTGCCATCGCGGAAGTGCATCCCGAAGTCCATCGGTGTTCCGCCTCCGAATATCACGGCAGAGGGGTTGGCTACGAGGGCAGGTAATGCGAGCCAGAGCGCTCCTATCGCCTGAACGATTATGTCCGGATACACAGGGACAAATGGCTTTATGTTTTAATCTTTTTATTCGTGAAATGTGCCCCTTCCTGTACCAACATACTTAAATAAAAGGCCGAAAAGTGTACCAACTTTCTTATAAGTGCCCCATATATTGATGGATGTGGAGGCGAAAATATGCTCACAAAAACCGAACCGAAAAACGGTGCATTCGGCACCGGTGAAAAAGCAGGGAACCCGGGGAGAGGAGGACTTGTATTTGCAGTGCTGGTTTCCATTGTGCTGCTGACCTCTACTGGCATACTTGATACGGGAATGGGGGACGAGCCCTATATCTATACGGACAGACCCTACATCGAATATCTGAACATATCCGCGGACATAGACAACAACTACGCAGTAACTGAGATAGAAGAGGTTCTGGTGAACCCTTTTGCCTATGCGGTGTACGGAACATTTGTGTTCGAGATGCCCGAAAAGGCATTCATCTCCAACTTCTCTCTGACCATAGACGGCGAAACATACTATGCGAAGATAGTGTCCAGCGAGGAGGGAAAGGAGGAGTTTCAGGAGGCCGTGCTCAACGGAACGGATGCCGGGCTCGTGGAATCCTATGGAAGTAACATATTCTCGTATTCCATAAGCCTGTCGGCGTATCAGAAAATCTCAGTGGGGCTCAGATACGAGGAGTACATAGAGAAAAAACTGGGTGGTTATGAGTACGTTATACCATTCTCAGGCGCACATTACTCATATGCGGACAGTCTATCGGTGGATGTTTCGATAAAATCCAGAATGGCGGTAATAGATGTCGGGGTGGAGAACTATCCCGATGCCAGCACAATCTGGGTATCGTCCAATGAGGCGAGGGTCGGGTATTATACCATGTACTCCGCACCGTCGGAGGATTTCATCGTGAACTACGAGCTCGGAGCGCCGCCGACCAACGGAACGCTTCTCAACTACAAGTACGACGGAACCCAATACTTCATGCACATCTTCTCCCCGCAGATAGGGGATCTGGGAGGGAAGTCCATGCCGAAGGACATAATCTTTGTTCTGGATAAATCCGGCTCGATGTCAGGTGAGAAGATAGCACAGTTGAAGGATGCGTTTTCCGAGATAATAGGGCAGCTGCCCGAACAGGATAACTTCAACATAATCCTCTTTGACAGCGCAATAACCGTTTACAGGGACGAACTTCTGCCGGCTTCCGAGGGAAATAAGGCAGATGCGGTGAGTTACATAAACAGCATCGAAGCTGGCGGGAGCACAAACATAAACGATGCCATGATCACCGCCCTGAATATGTTCGAAACATCCGAAACAAGGGTTCCGATAATTGTGATGTTGACGGACGGACTTCCTACCTCTGGAATAACAAATACCATGGCCATAAGGCAGAATGTCCTGAACAACAATACTGCAGGCGTTTCCATATTCTGTCTGGGCTTCGGATTCGATGTGGACTTCGACTTTCTGAAGGCAATGGCTCTTGAAAACGGAGGCATAGCCATAAGGATATACGAAGGACAGGACGCGGGTGAGCAGATAACCGACTTCTACGACACGATATCCACACCTCTCCTAAGAGGTCTGAGCTTCAGATATTCGGAGGGAGCCTGCGAGATTTATCCGACCTATGTCGACCAGATGTTCGATGGGACCGAGGTCGTGGTCGTGGGAAAATATAACGGAGAATCGGATGATATTACGGCGAATGTAGCGGCCACATCATGGGAAGGCACAGTAAACTTCGAAGAAACCTTCGTCCTGAGCGATAACACCGGGTACGATTTCATACCCAGATTCTGGGCATATGCCAAGATTCGATACCTTCTGGACGAGATAGCCGTGGAAGGAGAGGTGCCATCTCTCGTGGAGAATGTGACCTCGCTTGCACTGGAATACGGTTTCGTGACTCCTTACACATCGCTTCTCGTGAAACCACTGATTGACGGCGGCGGAAGCACCGAAACTACCGTAGAGGAGGATACATACGCGGATTCGTCGCCCTCGAATTCCGCCACGGCAGGAGCTCAGGCATCTCCAATATACACCAACAGCACCCGCCCTCTGCTATCTCAGGGCGCTCCGATACCGGAAAACAGTCCGGATACCCTCCCAACCCAGTCAGAAGGCTCCTCAAACCTTGGCTCGTTCTCTCTTCTCATCCTCCTGATCGTCGGCACCGCTCTCGCAATAATCGGATATGCCAAGATACAGAAGTACAGGCTGCTAGAGCAGGAAAGAAGGGAGATGATATACAACTATGTTCAGGAGCACCCCGGAGAGCATTTCAGAGCGATACAGAGGGCTCTCGGTCTGGAGGTCGGAGTTCTTTCCCATCATCTGAACAAGCTGGAAAAAGGGGATTACATCCGATCGAGACAGGACGGCATATACAGGCGTTTCTACCCGATAAACTCGAAGATAGACATGAAAATGATACTGAGCGATGTGGAGAACAGGATACTGACATGGATAAAAAGGCATCCCGGCAGTTCTCAGAAGGAAATAGCAAATAATCTGAAACTATCGAGAAAGGTTGTGAACTATCACCTGAAAATACTCAGAGATGCGGGTTTCGTAAGAACGGTGAAGGACGGCAGAAAGATACTCTCCTATCCGAACGGCGAGGAATTCTAAACCTTTTTCATTTTATTTGCTGTTTTATCCTGTTACATGCAACAGAAACAGCCTTTTAACGTATGGAAATGAGATTCCATGTTCCTCACCCTTCTATTTGGTGTGTTCCTCTGTACGCTCATAGGTGTTGCGCTCGGAATAATAACCGGTCTTGTCCCGGGAATCCACGTCAATACCGTTGCAACCCTCATTCTCATATTTTCTCCGGCATTCATGGGCTTCGTCCTCCTTGTTTCCTCACCCCTGGGTGTATCTGCCGGATATGCTGTTGTCCTTGTCTCCGCCATGATAGTCGGCAACCTGATAACCCATACCTTTCTGGATTTCATACCATCGGCGCTCTTCGGAGCCCCTGACGAGGACATGGCACTGTCGGTTCTTCCAGCACACAGGCTGGTTCTAAGAGGTGACGGTGATAAGGCGATAAAGCTCTCCGCCTCTGGAAGTCTGTACGCCGTTCTGATAGGACTTGTGCTCCTGATCCCGGCGTATGTTTTCTTCGGGATTCTCGACGGATATGGGAGGCTGGAACCCTATATTCCCTACATGCTCATACTGGTGGTTTCTGTCCTGATTGCCGAGGAGTCGGTGAAAGGCAGGAAATACAGCCTCTATGCCCTCCTGATCTTCATTATGTCCGGCATTTTCGGCTGGGTGGTTCTTAACGGCGATATATTCCAGAGTTCGCCAGCTGTTTTTCCCGGAATGGAGGAGAGCGCTCCCATATTTGCCGGACTTCTGGGATTGTTCGGTTTTCCCGCCCTTATCCAGAGCATGGGATTGTTCGGAACCCTTTCGCCCGGGAACGAGGAGAAGGGAGGGGGCGATGATGGGGGCATGTTTCGCAACTCATTACTGGGCACGGTTTCAGGTGCTTTTGTCGGCTGGTTTCCCGGCATAACGAGCGCCTCGGCAACGGTGCTCGCCTCCAATCTTTCCGATAAAAACGATTCCGAAGGCTTCATAACAACCATGAGCGCCGTCAATACCTCGAACGCTGTCTTTGTCATCCTTGCGCTCTTCGTAATCGGAAAGGCGAGGAGCGGAGCTTTGAAGGTGGTTCAGGGACTTCTGCACCCTGGGCTGTGGTCGAATCCCGCAAATCCTCCGTCCCTCATCTTCCTGCTTCTTTTCTCGGTCGTTCTATCGGCAGCGATTGCTTACCCCCTCACGATATATTCCGGAAAGTTCTTCCTCAAAAGGCTGGAAAAGGTGGAATACAGAAGGATGTCCATGATAATAATCGTATTTCTGGTCCTTCTGTGCATAGTTCTCGCAGGACCCCTGGGGGTATATGTCGCATCCGTGGGAGCGATGATCGGCCTGATTCCTCCTCTGATCGGCATAAACAGGGTGCACCTCATGGGATTCCTTATAATTCCGGTAATCCTGTATCTGGGGGTGAGCATGTGAAAAGGATGGTTCATGCGCTGTTTTCATTGGCGGTTTCATCGGTATTCTGTGTGTTCTTCGGCCTCAGCATCGAGATCGCCTTTCTGTCCGCGGTTTTCTCGGTGGCCCTGACGGTTTTCAGAGGAAAATGGGTGAACTCTCTTCTAATATGGGCCGTTGTATTTCAAATCCTCATTACGGTCGCATTGTTTGGCGTGTTCGTGGAAATGAGCGCCTCGGCAAGTCTTGGGTATTCGTTCTATATGCTCATGGAATGGCTGGAAGGCAATGTGGCGCTTGTTCCCGACAAGCACATGGAGAGGTCGATTAATGTACCAGAGAAGCTCATTGCCGTTTCGTCTGCCTCGGTTTTTCTGATTTTCCTGCTCCTTTTCCTTTAAAAATCTTTACCGGAAATACCTCGGAAAGTGGGAAATATTTAATAATGCCCTTCTTTACGCTTTTATATGGCACCGGAAACGACCTCCCCCTCGGAGCGCAATATCGACGGAATGAGAGATATACTTAACAGCGGTGAGGCGAACAATATGGCAGGCATATTTTATCCGGCTCACGACCTAATGCCTTTCAGGATACGGGACATCCTGCTTGTGGCCAGCCTCTATGATGCGTTCATTCTCGAGGAGGACCGCGGGCTTTCCGAGCAGATATTCGGCGAGTATATGAGCCTGGGCATATCCTCTCCACCCCGGGTGAAACTCGTTCCTACGGCTGAAAAGGCCCTTGAAGAGCTTAAAAAGAAGAGGTATGACCTGGTAATTACGATGACACATCTCTTCGATTCGGACCCTATCGAGTTCGGAAGAAGGATAAAAAGAATACAGTCCGACGTGCCAGTGGTCCTGCTGGTGACCGAAGCGAGGGAGGTCAGGCGCTATTATACTCCGGGTGAGAATAACGGAATAGACAGGGTTTTTCTCTGGACCGGAGATTCAGCGCTCTTCCTTGCCATAATAAAGCTCTTCGAGGACATGAAGAACGTGGACCATGATACGAAATACGGGAGTGTGAGGGTAATCCTTCTGGTGGAGGATTCGCCCCAGTATTACTCGATATTCCTACCTCTCATGTATAAGGAAATAATGGTTCAGACACAGATGCTCATAGAGGAGAGCGCCAATGAGCAGGAGAAGGTCTGGAGAAAAAGAGCCCGGCCCAAGATACTCCTTGCGGAAACATATGAAGCCGCTCTCTCAATATATCAGCGGTACAGGGAATACATCATCGGTGTGATAACCGATGTCTCGTATCCTCGTGATGGGGAGAAGGATGACAATGCGGGTTTCAGGCTGATATCCAACATAGACCCGGATATACCGGTTCTCGTCCAGTCTTCCCAACCGGAACACAGGAAAAAGGCAGAGGATTTCGGTGTCCTATTCGTGGACAAGAACTCGGACGACCTTATATATGAGTTCAGGGGATTTCTGAAAGAAAAACTCGGTTTCGGTAAGTTCGTTTTCAGACTTCCGGACGGTCCTGTTGTCGGGGAAGCCTCGAATATAAGGGAATTTATAGAGATGATAAAAACCGTGCCCGCTGAATCACTTACCTATCACGGTAGAAAGAATCAGTTTTCCTCCTGGTTGCTGGCCAGGGGAGAGATAGAGCTCGCCCGCCGCCTCAGGCCGAAAAAGATATCCGACTTCGAGAACGGTGAGGAAATGCGGGCGTATCTGACAAGAGTCTTCGAGGAGGCGGAGAAGAAGAAAAGCAGAGGAGTCATATCCGACTTCTCCACAAAGGCGTTCATATACGAGGGTACGATAACAAGGTTCGGCGGCGGCTCTCTTGGCGGAAAGGGAAGGGGAATTGCATTTCTGACATACCTGTTCCAAAAGACCAACTTTCCGGCCAGATACGGCAGATACGGGCTTCGCATTCCCTCCGCCTTCGTCATAGCCACCGGCGAATTCGACAGCTTCATAGAGGCCAACGGTCTGCATGACATAAGGAACAAGGGGCTTTCGGACAGAGATATCATGGAAATTTTTCTTGAGGCGGAGCTCTCGGAGCATCTAATGGGAGCGCTCGAAGAATATCTTTCATTCGTGAAGGAGCCAATAGCCGTCAGGTCATCCAGCCTGTTCGAGGACTCCTATAATCAGCCCTTTGCCGGAATATATTCCACATACCTTCTGCCAAACAACGAGAATAGCAATGAAAAGAGGTTAAAACACCTATCCGATGCCATAAAGCTAGTCTATGCGTCCACATATTTCAGAAGAGCGAGAGCCTACATAAAGACGACCTTGCACACCACCGACGAGGACAAGATGGCCGTAGTCATACAGAAACTTGTTGGCAACCGCTTCGACGATGTTTTTTACCCTGTTTTCTCAGGCGTCGCACAATCCTACAACTTCTATCCGCAACCTCCGCTGAAAAGAGAGGACGGCATAGTGAATCTGGCTCTAGGACTCGGCAAGATCGTGGTGGAAGGGGGGAATTTTCTGACGTTCTCACCGAAGAGGCCCCGGGTCATTCTCGGATTCTCGAGCATAAAGGACATGCTCAACAATTCACAGAACCGATTCTATGCGCTTAACATGAGCGACAAGGACTTCGATTTGAGGAAGGGTGAGGACAGCACCATCAGAGAACTCTACATATCCGATGCGGAAGAGCACAGGGACATAATGAAGTGGGCTGCGAGCATCTATGACCCCCAGGACGATGTGCTCAGAGATAGTATGGATGCCGAAGGATACAGAATAATAACCTTCGCTCCCATACTCAAATATGACATGTATCCTCTGCCTCGCATACTGCAAGAGGTGCTCGACCTTTGCCAGATGGCCATGGGTGGTGCCGTTGAGATAGAGTTCGCCGCCAGGCTTAACGACGAGAGGCATCCTGAACTCCACATATTGCAGATAAGGCCAATACTCACCATGAAAAGACATATAGATGTGGAGTCCTTCGCACCGGAGAGCAGGGAGAAATACCTCGTATATTCCAGCAATGCTCTGGGAAACGGAGTTCTCACGAACATCAGAGATATAGTCTTTGTCCACAGAAAGAGGTTTGAAAGGGGCAAGACGGTTGAAATAGCAGGGGAGATAGGAGAGATCAACGCGATGCTGGATGAGACCCCATATATCCTGATCGGTCCCGGAAGGTGGGGAACAAAGGACAGGTGGCTCGGAATTCCCGTGGAATGGGACCAGATATCGAACACAAGAGTCATGGTTGAAACGCCGATGGAGGACCTGAGGGTGGAATTTTCGCAGGGTTCTCACTTTTTCCACAATATAGCCTGCCTGAATATCCCCTACCTCACGGTGGATTATAGAATGAAAGAGAACTTCATAGACTGGGAATGGCTGGAACAGTTGACTCCCGCCAAAGAGACGGAACATATTGTGCACATCCGCCTCGAAAGACCTCTGGAGGTACGGGTGGATGGTAACACAGGCCGTGGTGCGATATTGAAGGAGAGCGAAAACTGAGCTATCTTTCGCTTCCCGTTGCTCTCTCTTCATTCGCGCTCTCTATAGCATACTTTGCAGCCTCGACAAACGCCCTTCTCACACCTCCAACACCCAGCTTGACTCCGCCGAATATCCTGGATACGACCAGAAGAACCCCGACCATCTCTCTATTTCTCAGAAGTTCCAGCATTGCCTTGCCAGGTGCTCCCACCTCTCCGTCATCGCGGGCCTTTTCGAGAATCTCTCCATCTCCCTTGATCCTGTATGCCCAGCAGTGGTGTCTGGCTTTCTTGTACTTTCTTTTCTGGAGTTTTAGTATCTCCTCGACCTCTGCTGTGCTGCTAACAAGATAGAGATGGGCATAAAACCTGGATTTACGGTCTTTGAACATGGCAGAGGATACGGAATTCAGTTCCATACCGCGGAAAAACAGTCTTGGTTCTTAAAATTAATTAAAAATGGAAATGGTTTAGAAGGAGGACTCTCCCTCTTTTTCTTCCAGAGTGAAGCCCGGTTCTTCGGTCTCTTCCGGTGGGATCTCTTCAGGCACTGTCTCTTCTTCAACCATCGGCTCTTCAGGCACTGTCTGAGGTGTTTCCACGGTCTCGTAGGAGTCTGGCTGATGTTTCTTCCTCTTGCCTCCCCGGGAACCTGCGAGCGCAACTGCGACTATTATCAGCAGTATCACCAGAAGTATTATTCCGAGAAGCATCAGGTTCTCATCGCTTATGCCGCCTGTTTCTACTGCCTCGACCGCATGATAGGGTGTGCCCGGATTGGTCGATCTTATCGTTATCTCCTGTGTTTCCAGCATCCAGCCGGGTCCGTCCCCATAGGAGTCCACATAGTTTATCGCCACATCGATGACATAGGGTCTGCCCTCGACCAGGTTTATGTTGGTCATCATCCTGAAGCTTAGTGTAACCGACTCACCCGGTGCCAGGTTGTCTGCCTTCATGACCCATATCTGTGCCGTTGGCGAATTGAAAACTCCTTCGATATAAAGGGCCAGATCCACGATATCCTTGGCGTCGCTTATGTTGAGCTGTTCAAGAGTAACTCCACTGTACTCTGTGCTCTTTGAGGACGTCTTGTTGAGGCTTCCGTCCTCGAGATACTCGTAACCATACCAGCCCCAGCCAGGCCAGTATCCGCTCTCGTTGTAATACCATCCGTTCGGAACAGACACCATCTTGTTGTTGTCATTGCTGGATATGGCGCTCACGAATCCATCTATCACATCCCAGCTGTATCCGACGTTTCCGGGTATCGTGACAAAGACGTCTCTGGCCGTGTCATCTCCCAGGTTCTCTACTGTCAGGTTGAGGTAGAATATCTTGCCGGGCTCTATGTCTCCGGTAACGAAACTGGTTATCACGAGTTCGGGACCGAATCCTCTGACCTCGACAACAGCGTCTATGGTCGTGTTCGTCCACATGGTCGTGTCGACATTTCTGCCGGATACCGTTATTTGAACCGTATATATGCCGGGCATCGTCTCCGGATTGAGGTCAACATACCATGTCATCCATGCGGAGCCTCCCGCACTGACATAATCGTCGGAATTCCATATGTCGTTCTCTACGGTCGTGGCCTCATGGTCCAGCGGATTCCAGAAAGGAGTGCCTGGTCCGACATGGAGCGTGGCTCTGAGATCGGAGTAATCGACCATCTCATAGTTGTTTATGTTTGTGCCTATCTCCACATATGTCAAATCGTTCCAGCTTAGGTCGAAATAGTCGTCCCATGTATCTACGTTCTCTATCTTATCAGCCGTGAAATCCGGATTGTTATCGATGACCCCTATCATAACATAGGGTCCTGCAATCCACTCATCTGCCAGAAGGCTGCATCTCGGTACGAGAGGTGTGTTCGGATTGCCGTCGTCATCCCACCACCAGAGATCGACATCCACGTAGTGTGTGGGATTGTCGGTCGCACCGTCGTCAAAGAATGTCGCGGACCAGTCGAAGAGTATCCTGTGCTGTCCGTCCTGGACATACGGGTCTATTGCAACGAACCATTCGCCTGTTGTCGATTCGCCAATTCCTAGAGAGTCTACCTCAATCTCCGTGACTCTCACCGGATTCTGTGTGTTACTTCCCGTATTGCCCTCGTAGAAGTCAGCCGGTGCGAAGAAGAAGTATCCATCGTAATCCAGATCTATAACCAAATTTCTGAGGTCAACGTTTCCGGTGTTCGTGAACCTGACTCCGAGCGCACTTATCGAGTCCGTTCCCTGCTCTATTGTTATCTCGTCACCTGTCAGAGCGGCTTCTATTACCGGGGTGAATTCCACTGTTATATCCAGCGTTCCGGTTTCTGTGCACCAGATTCCGTCATTGTTGTAGTACTGCACCTGGTAATCCACAGTGTATATTCCCGGGGGCATGTCCCTGTCAACATCGACCCTGAATCCTATTGTATCGGTCTCCACATCGCCGGGTATCCATCCTGTTGTGCTGTCGAATGTTATGCCAGTCGGTATATTCGAAAGGTTCAGGTAGAGATTGTGCACACCATTCCACACATCATCCACATCTATGTTGAGGGGTGTGAATGTCTGTCCTGCATAGAGAACTGGATAGGCATCGGTGACATCTATGTTGGGAGCTATCTCAAATTCCATGTACTCGTATTCCGTTGCAGCGACCTCAGGTGTGGCCGCACCGCCGTCAGCATCATCGTCATATTCGTAATCTATCTTGAAAGTGATGTTATAGGTTCCTGGGGGCACATTTGCCTGGTTCGGATCTATGTCAAACTGGAAATCTATGGTCCACTGACCGCTCCATGAAGGTATGGTGTAGCCTGTCCCTGTCGGTCCGTCATCACTGTTCACGTCCCAGTGAATGGCATTTGTGGTTATCTGTCCATCTGGACCCCTCACAGACTGGGCTGTTATCATGGCTCTATTTACTCCGACTCCAAGTCCGGGATCGTCTACTACATATATCCATAGTCTTATAGTCCTATCCTGCTGTCCAGGATAAAATGGATCAGGTGTTGCGGAATATGTGCCTATTTCGACCATGTTGTCTCCGTTAGCATTCTCGGTATTTACCGGCACGAGTGTCCATGCTTTCCCTGTCGGCATAGCCGCAAAGAGTGTCGCTATCATTATTACGCCCATCATGAGGGCGATTCCTTTCTTCATTTTTTCTGTCTTAATTTTCATTGTTTTTCCCTCCTTGGGAAATTATGGCACACAGGAGATTTCGGGAGCCTTATATATACTTTTTGGTGCATATCTCGGCAAAAAGCGAAGTCACAATCGTGATTAAGTGTTGTGCATTGAGAGCAGTACCTTTGAGGCATTAGACTTATATCCTTAAAACACATATGCCCGTGTTAGCATGGCCCGAGTGAAGCTCATAACGGACCCGACGGAAATCGTCTATGCCCTGAGATGCCTGGATACGGAGGTAAAGAGGAAACTTTTCACGGACCTCCTTAAGAACTGGAAGACCGTGGAAGAGATAAAGGAAGAGTACGGCGAAGAGGGGGTTGACGCCCTGAGGCTATTCGAGAAGATGCACCTTCTAGAAAGCCAGTGGAAGCCCGTACCCGGAGAGCCGGAACCGACGAAGACATATCACATCCTGTATGACGGCTTCCACATAGACCTCACATCGCCGATAACCGAGATGCTGGATGTGCTGGTAGCAACCATAATGAGCGAGGAAGAGTTCAGGAAAATAGACGACAAGATAGTGGAACTCGTGGGAGACAAAGGGATATACATGGGCGATCTGATAGAGAAGCTCGGTATGTCTCCAACCATGGTCAAAGCCCTGGTAAGGCGCTCCGCGAGGGTGATGTACCGGGGTCAGACCGTAGATCCCGTGATGATAGAATGATTGTCGTTCTCAGATGGGGGCATCGTATTCCCAGGGATTCGAGGATGACGACACATGTTGCGCTGACAGCGAGAGCTTTCGGTGCGGATGCCATCTATGTCGATGCTGAGGATAAGGCCCTCGAGGAGACGGTTAATTCCGTGAAAGAGAGGTTCGGCGGAAATTTCAAGATAAAAACGGGAGTAAACTGGAAAAAACTGATAAGAGAGTGGAAGGGCGTCAGAGTCCACCTCACCATGTACGGAGAGCATATAGACAATGCACTACCCGAGATACCCAAAGACAATCTCCTGATAATTGTCGGTGCCGAGAAGGTTCCGAAGGAGTTCTACGAACTTGCGGATTTCAATGTCGCCGTGGGAAATCAGCCGCATTCCGAGGTTGCAGCCCTTGCGGTTTTCCTTGAGAGGCTCCTGGACGGGGAGGGATTGAGAAGGGAGTTTCACGGCGGTGCCGTTCGGATAATCCCGAATCCGAGAGGGAAGACCGTGGAGGAACTCAAATGAAATATCCGGATGAGGAGGAATGCCTTGAGCTGCTGAGAAAGGCAGGATGCGGTGAGAACGTCATAAGGCATGTTTTGTCCGTAAAGGACCTTGCGGTTAGGATGGCCGAGAGGTGCGGTGCCGACATCGAACTTGTTAGAGCCGGGGCTCTTCTGCATGACATAGGTCGGGGAAAAACGCATGGAATGGATCATGCCGTAGTCGGAGCGGAGATGCTAAGGGAATGGGGCTATCCGGAAGAGCTGGCAAGAATCGTGGAGAGACACATAGGAGCCGGAATAAGTGCGGATGAAGCGGGAAGATTGGGGCTGCCGAGAAGGAGCTACATTCCCGAGACCCTGGAGGAAAAAATCGTGGCCGAGGCGGACAATTACGCCTGTGAAGGCGAGGAAGGAATCGAAGCTATGGTGGCGAGGCTTAGAAAGAGGGGTCACCATGAGGCTGCCCAGAGGGTGCTAGGGCTGCACGGGGAAATGAAAAAATGTTTAGATTAAATCCACCATCCATCTCTTGAGTATTCTCTTGGATGTGGCCATGAAAGATATTGAGAAGAGTATAAGGACTATTGTTACGGAGTTCCATGGGTTCAGAACAAAACCAAGTGCAAGACCGGCGGCGGGTGCATGCTCCGTATCCGTTATCACCATCACGAAAATAGAGAGGGAGACGGCAAATGCGGCGAACGCTATCGTCGAAGCATCAGGACTCTGGAACAGGCCGACCGCATGAGGGTGTGTTGATAACAGATCGCACCCTATTCCTATAACAGAGCTTACCAGATATCCACCCAGGAGGGAGCGGGGTTTTGCAAAATGGGAATGGGGCATGGTAAAAGACACGAAAGCGCTCGAAGCCAACGCCGCTATAAGGGCCGTTTCCGTGACGACATTGAGAACGAACAGTATAACTATCATCATGAATCCTGCCAGTGTACACTGTATTACATAGGGAAGAGGGTTTCTTCTGAACTTATCGTCAATTACCTTCATCGCACCGGAATGGACGGCATTTAAAAATCATTATCCTCACAGCCTGAGACCGTATGCCACGGCTATGTATATCGCATATGCAATCAACATTATAACCCCGGATGCTCTGGTTATTACCCCATACCTCTGAAAAACGGCAAGGGCGAAGAACGATAGCACGGCAAAAAAGCTCCCTGTAAGCATGCCCGCACCAACAGATATCGGAGCTATGAGTGCTGCTGTCCCCAGAACGACCAGTATGTTGAAGTTGTTCGAACCGATTATCGTGCCTATGGACACGGCATCAGTGCCTCTTCGGGAGGCCACCACACAGGTTGCTAGTTCGGGAAGAGAGGTTCCGACAGCCACAAGGGAGAGGGCTATTATCCCGGAGGGTATGGAAAAGAATCCGGCTATGCCCACGGCAGAATATATCAGGGCCTCGGATCCGATGATGACTCCCGTGAAGCCGATTACAACTTTTGCCCAGCTTATCGCTGGCTTTTCTTTTTTCAGTCCTATCTCCTCTATCTCCTCTATGGCTTCCGCCTCCAGTTTTGCCCGTATCCTCTCGTTCCGTGCTATTCTGAGCAGAGAAAGTATGTAGACGATATAGCCTATCAGAAAAAGAGCGCCTATCCACCGGGGAAAAATCCCGTATACTATGAAAAAAAGCATTATCATAGTCACCATGCCCAGGATAAGAACCTCTCTGTCTGCAAGAGGATCCTTCATCCTGACGGGTCTTATGAGCGATGCCACACCCAGGACCAGCAGTATGTTCGCCACATTCGACCCTATTACATTACCTAGCGATATGTCAGCCTCGCCCTGGGCAGAGGAAAGGGAGCTGACAAATAGTTCCGGCAACGAGGTGCCTGTGGAGACTATTATCAGAGATATTATCAGAATCGGGACTCCGTAGGACAGAGCAAGGTTCGAGGAGCCTTCCACAAGAGTATCCGCTCCCTTTGATAGCAGGAAGACACCGAATGCGAGGATGAGGAAAAGAATGATTATGTACATTTTGTATTCACCTACTGTTTGGGCTCTATAGGTCGGGGCAATGCTCCTTCGGCTGTTTCTGTGATGCCCGTCGAATCGGAGGACGTTGGCGGTTCCGAAAACCCTTTCTGATGGTGGGGAGCGCCGGTTACCGTTGTCTCCGCTATCCTGTCGAGAAATCTCTGGCGCGGGTCTCCCTCTGTGAGCATGCCCACGAGGGTGTCCAGTATCAGAAACGGAGCCCAGACCTTAGACAGATTTCTGATCATCGTCTTATACAGATCGAGAGGGCCCTTTAAGGATTGGACCTTCAGATTCATCGCCATCTTACCGAGTGTCGCACAATAGAGATACTCAAGTATGTCAGCATAAAAAACCCACAGAAGGGCCAGAAGCACATTCAGAACCGGGGAGAAGACCCAGAGACCGATTCTCATCATGAAACCGATTATGCTGGCCGTGAACAGTACTACTATGAAATCTATGAGCGCTGCCAGAAGTCTTCTCAACCAGTGTTCCCGAAGCGGCTTGTTGTGCTCTATCATCTCAAGGGCCGTATGTCTTCTCTGGAACATCTGCTCTTCCTCGGTCATGGAAGAGAGAATTGCAGATGGATATAAAAGGATAATGGAAAGATTTATTAGGTATGAATGGAATATATGAAAGATGCCTGGAATTAATTGGCGAATTGGATTGAGAGCAATATGCTTGATTCTGTTCATACTTGTTACGCCGAATTTCTCAATCGTATATGCTACCAACAATTCCGAATCATCTCTTTTAAATTCTTTAGAAGATTTGGTAGCGTCTCCTTCGGTGTTGAATATAAGTATGAGACACGAAGAAAAATATGTTCTTATTGTTCACATATCTAACGTTGGGAATCGAACTGTAGAAGGGAAGGTCTGGGGTTCCATGACTCCTCTGTGGTGCATAGACTACTATAGCATCGAAAACAATGAGATATATATCAATCCCGGGGACGAGACCAATGTGACGGTCGAATTCTCGCCAAACAGCATCTCTTCCCAAGAGTTTCCTAATGAATATAACGGTGATTTCACGATACGGGTATATTTTTCTCCGACCAATAAATCACTTCCAAATTCCACCCTCACCATCGTGAATGTGCATGTAGAGAACGCACCTGAGCCCATTCATAGGCTATCGACCGGAGAGACAATTGGAATCGTTCTGGTGGCCATAGTCGGCACGGGTACGCTTATTTTCGCTTTAAAAGTCAGAAAGAGAGCATAACATCTTTAATACCTCCACCTATACCGGTATGTGTGCCTGGAAGAAGAGGTCCTGAAAAGAATAAAGCCAACGCCGGAGGAAGAGGAGAGGATACTCTCGGTTGCCAGGGAGCTTGTGGAGCGCTCCTGTGCCATAATCTCAGAACTCGCTCTGAATGCCGAACCGATTATAGTCGGCTCCGTGGCTAAAGGCACATTCCTCAGGGATCCAGACATAGACATATTCATAATGTTCCCGCCCGAAACACCGAGAGAGGATCTCGAAAAACTCGGGCTCGAGATTGGAAAAACCCTCCTTCCAAACGGCAGGGAAAACTATGCCGAGCACCCGTACATAAAGGGAGAGCACAGAGGCTTCGAGGTGGATGTCGTTCCTTGTTACAGGGTCGATAGCGGCAGTAAAAAGATGAGCGCCGTTGACAGAACCCCTTTCCATACGGAATATGTGAAAAACAGTCTTAAAGACGGTCAAAAAGATGATGTGCGCCTCCTGAAACAGTTCATGAAAGGTGTGGGCGTTTATGGGGCGGAAGCTGAGATAGAAGGATTCTCGGGGTATTTGGTTGAACTCCTGATACTGTATTATGGTTCCTTCAGGGAAGTCCTCAGTGGTTCCGGAGAATGGAAAAGAGGAACGAGGCTATTTCTGGACAAGGACTCGGAGAAAAGATTTGACGCCCCTCTGATATTCATAGACCCTGTGGACCCCAAACGAAACGTTGCATCGGCGCTCTCGGTGGACTCTTTCGCTCTGTTCATCCATGCGGCATCGGAATACCTGAAAAATCCCGATGTTCGGTTCTTTTTCCCGGAAAAAAGAGCGGCGGAGGCCTACGAGCGTATTCTGGATGAGGTGAAAAGGAAGGGTACTCATATTTTGGGATTCGAGATGGGGAGGCCGGATCTGGTGCCCGATGTTCTATTTCCACAGATAAAAAAAGCGAGGCGGACCATTTCCCAGCGGCTTAATGACAGTGGCTTTCCGGTTCTGAACTCAGCATATTCTGCCATGGAAGACAGGCTGGTCTTTGTTTTCGAGGTCGAGGTTTTCAGGTTGCCTCTCGTTAAAAATCACTACGGGCCGCCGGTATGGAGCCGAAATTCCGGTGATTTTCTGAAGAAATGGAAAAACAGCCCGAGAAGGGTCGAGGCAGGCAGGTGGGTCGTCCAGATAGCCAGGGAATTCTGGAAGGCATCCGATTACCTAAAAAAAGCGGTTGAGGACTCAAACCTTGGAAAGGACCTTAACGGTGTTAAAGATACATATACCATCCTGACTGGAGGGGAGATTGCGAAAAAATATCCATTGCTGCTCACGGAGCTGCTTTTTCCGGTTTTTCCGTGGGAGGTCTGAAGGTCTTTATGAAGTGCCAAACACCTCTGTCATCCGGATTCATGGAAAGCGCTATTTCGGCGGCTTCCATTGCCTTTTTACCGTATCCAAGGGCCTTTCTGCACCTGGCTATTCCAAGCCAGATGGTCGAATTCTCCTCATACATCTTCGCATTTTCATAGGCGATTATGGCTTCCTGATATCTTTTCAGTTTCTCCAGCACCCGGCCTTTCAACACCCATTTTTCTTTGCTGTTCCCTGCTTTTTCCAGCTCTTCTAGTGCTTCATGAAATCTCTCTGTTTCGCAAAGTATCTTCGCCCTCAGAAACGCGCCTTCCTCTGAATCTTCATCTTTCAGTATCTCCGATGCCTCTTCCCAATGCTCCATACACATATAGACCCTGGCCTTTCGTATCGAATCTATCCGAATCCCGTTTCTCTCGGCCTTTCTGACGGTCCTCAGCGCGTCCTTCCCCTCACCCAGCTCTATGAATGCATCGATCATCATCTTCCACGGTCTGGTATCTCCGGACCTTATGAGAATCCATTCCTCGCATCTGTCTATTACCTCGTCGTAATGTCCGGTTTTCATGAGAAATTCCGCTTCGTCGACTCTCGTCTGAAAATCCATCGGATCATCCTCGAGAATTCTCCGGTATGAAATCAATGCCTTTATCTCGCACATCTCTTTCCAATCCTCCCTTCCCAGTTCCGAGTATATCTCGCCCAATTTTATCCATGCCTCTGGGTAAAACGGGTTAATCTCCAAGGCCTGCTCCAAAGCGCGCACGGCGTCCTGAAGCTCTCCCAGCATTTCAAGTACATGGCCTTTCGCAAACCATGCATGGTCATAGTCCGGGTTTATCTTCAGGGATTTCTCTATCCAGTCCAGGCCCTCCTCGGGATCTCCTGCTCTGGCCAGAGCATAACCTTTTGCATATAGGGCGTAATCGAATTTCTTGTTTATCTTCAAGGCCTTTTCGTGGTACTCTATGGCCTCTTTGTGCCTGCCCATCCGGTCCAGCGCGTTACCTATGTTGTTCCAGGCTATTTCATAGTTCGGGTTCACCTCTATGGACTTCACGAAATAAGGTATGCTCTCATCGTATTTTCCGAGATTGTACAGGGCATTTCCCACGTTGTTCCACAGCACCTCGTCCCTGTCATCATATTTCACAGCGACCTTATAACATTCCACCGCCTCTTCGAGCCTGCCTATGCTGTGAAGCGTATATCCCTTGTTATACCAGGCCGGTTTATATCTGGGATTTATCTCTATGGCCCTCTCATAGCAGGCTATCGCCTCGTCATAAAGACCTATCATGAAGAAAGCATATCCCTTGTTGTTCCAGTACTCCTCGTTATTAGGATTGAGTTCAAGAGCCATGTTGTAGTTCTCTATCGCCTCTTCATATCGCTCCATAAGAGTTAGAAGATTGCCCTTGGAATTGTAAAGATCACCCGATGGACCATAGGAGAGCGCCATGTCCAGTGCCTGGAGCGCCTCGTCGTATTTCCCTACCTCCTCCAGAACGAAGGCCTTGGCCTCCAGATATTACGGTGTTTCCCTCCCTCTAACCACCTTTTCGCAGTATCGGACGGCGGCCCTCTTTTTCCCCATGCTTATCAGGGCATTGCACTTTGCTATATGGGCATCCAGATAATCCGGGTTTATCTCGACCGCTTTTTCATATGCCTCGATCGCTTCCTTTTTCTTCCCCAGAGAGAACAGAGAGTTGCCCATATTGAACCAGGCTATCTCATACCGTGTATTGATTTTTATGGCCTTGTCATATTCCTTTATGGCTTCTTCGTATCGACCCATGGCCTCCAGGGCCACCCCTGCATTATTGTGGGCAATCTCCAGGGTCGGATCCAGTATTATCGCCTCCCTGTATTTTTCCACTGCCTCCCAATACTTCCCTTTCTCGAACAGCTCGTCGCCTTCTATCAGAAATTCTTCTGCAGATTTTTCCATGCTCAGCCGGTTCAAGCCCGAGATAGTATATTAATTTTCTCCGCTTCCTTTCAGTTCTTCAAGCATTCTGCATGTCATGCACAGTCTCCCGGGTGTCGGTTCTCCGCATCTCTCACATCTGTTGAGTTCCGCTGGTCTGAACCTCTGCTCGAGAAGAGGTTTTATAGCGTCATAGCTGTTAACTATTGCGTGCCTGGTGCCTGGATGCCTGTCTTCCAGACCGTTTATTATTGCTCGATATTCATTCCTAACCGCCCTTCCCGCATCCGGACACCTGGATTCGTGGAATGTAAAGCCCCTTATGCTGGCGTATAGATAGACCTCTCTCTCCGGTATGAACCTCAGAGGTTGAAGCCTGGGCACCAGACCTGACTGCACCTTAGAATGGGGACCCATGCGTGCAAGCCTTTCCACATCACCTTTCGTAAAATTCATAAGTATTGACTGGGCCGTATCATCGAGGTTCAGTCCTGTCACCATGAAATCGGCGCCTATTTTCTTTGCCGTGGTGTTCAACAGCCATCTCCTCATGACTCCGCAATACGAGCATGGGCTTTTGTCCTCCACCATCAGCGCAATCTCTGCCGTGGTTATTCCGAAGACATCCTTGTATTTCACGATGTGATGCTCTATCCCCAGCCTCTTGGAATTCTCAATGGCCCTTTTTATGGCCTCGTCCCTGTAACCGGGTGTGCCTTCGTCGACACTTATGGCCTCCACCTCCACCTTTCTTGAGGTCATTATCTCGTTAGTTAGGTACATGGCAGTCACACTGTCCTTTCCTCCTGAGACTGCCACAGCTATCTTCGAGCCCCGGGGGATATCGGCCTGCCTCTTGAACTCTGAGCGGACCCTTCGTTCGAGAAAACGTATAAAATGCCTATCGCAGAGATACCTGCCGCTGTACGGCGTGAATATAACGGCATCTCTATCGCACGATGAGCACTTCACCTTCTCGCCTTATCGATCTCGAAATCTATGAAGTCGCAGTGGTGTATCAGGACTGCGAGAGGTGTTCTTCTGACGGCATCACCTTCTTTGGAATGGGCGACTATGGCATGCACTATCTCATCCGGAAGGCCGGTTTCCGTTGCGAGAATGCCGCCCGAAACTGGGTGCCTGAGCATCTTTCCGTAATCGCTCTTTACGACCTTTCCGTTCTTTCTGGTGAATTCCAGGAGCTTGCCCACATCATGGAGCAATGCCGCCGCTATTACATGGTCCATATCGAGATCGCCTCTTGCGAAGGCAGCGGCCATAGCGGTCTTGGTCACAGTCCTGGTGTGTTCCACGAACTCTCTGTCGGTCTCTATTACAAGCGTGTAGGGTATGCCTTTAAGGTCGGTCCATCCTCCCTTTTCCATGGCTAGCACCCAGGTTCTGATGACTTTATCTCTGAGTTTCTCGTCCTTTATCTCGTTCACTTCGGGAAACTCCTCGACTACCGTTTTTTCGAGCATGACACGGGATTTTTCACATATGTTTAAGTTTTTTGCTGAATTCTCACTAGCCGCAGGAGTTACTCTTTTATATCTGCGGGTTATGGAGCGATGGTGAATGGATGCTCAAGGACATGAAAATGACCGAATTTTTGGATGAACTCGCATCCGACTCTCCCGCCCCGGGCGGAGGTAGTGTAGCCGCCCTTACGGGTGCCGCAGCCGCAGCGCTCGGAGAGATGGTCTGTTCTCTGACCGAAGGGAAGAAAAGATATATGGATGTACAGAATGAGATAAAGGAGATACATACCGAACTCAGCAGGCTTAGGAAAAAGCTGACAGACCTTATGGACATAGATACGAAAGCCTTCAATCTTGTCATGGAGGCCATTCGGATGCCCAAAGAGACCGAAGAAGAAAAGGTCAAGAGAAAAGAGGCCATGCAGAGCGCTTTCAAAAGAGCTGCCGAGGTTCCCATGGAGACCGCCGAAACATCGCTTAATGTTATGAAACTATGCAGAAAAGTGCTTGAAATAGGGAACAGGAATGCCCTGAGCGATGCTAAGATTTCCGTTATGATGTCACATCTGGCTATAAAAGGCGCTGCGCTCAATGTCAGGATAAATCTGGATTCCATAGAGGACCCGGAATTCGTGGGCAATATGGAGAAAAAGCTCCAAGTCATAGAAGAAAAGGCCCGCGGACTGTGCCCCCATGCCAGGTAGAATAACAATTGCCCTATACAACACATATGACAGGAGGAAATTCAGAGAAGCGCACAGAAGAGTTCTGGCCCGTTCCGCTCCTCTTGCCATGGCCTTCGGTTTCAATCTTGCGAGCTTCGGCTTCCCGTTTCCAGAAAATCGGAAGACACCGGTTGAAATTGCCGATTTTGTGGCCGAATCCACCACAATAGGGGAAGGTGGAAAGTATTTCAGGGAAATCGCCGAGAAAGGAAGATTTCTCTTTTTTCCTTATCCGAAATCAGGGTTCCCCCCTCAACTGGGCATTCCTATAATAACGACGAGCAAACCCGAAAAGGAGGAAATAACCGCATATGAAATCGGAAGAAGAATCGTTTCCGGCGAATCCTTCCTTCTTATATTCGGTCTCGGACCCCACGGTCTCGACAAAAAGACAAAAACTCTTGGAAAATATCATTTCGACCTCACGGAGAGGGGTATTTCCCTGGAAACATGTGTGGCAATAGGTGCCCTTTCCGGCATTATATGGAATGAAATAAAGAGATTGAGTGTTTAATGGGTTTAGATTCCCAAGTACTTCAGTATCCCTTTCGCAGCCTTCTTTCCATCTGCCACAGCCGCTATTATGTCCTTCTGGGAATTTACGGCATCTCCGCCCGCGAAAACTCCCTCTATGGATGTCATCCCGTCCTCGCTCACCTTTATGTCGTTCCAGTTCATCTCCAGTTTTTCCTTTATCCCCGGCGGCAGGAACGAGAAATCTATGGTCTGGCCGGTTGCCTCTATTATCGTATCCGCCTCGACGAAGTATTCCTCGTCTTTTATGGGCACAGGCTTAGCTCTTCCTCCACCCTCCTGCTCGACCATCTGATTTTTCCAGTATTTCATTCCTTTGAGCTTTCCGTTCTCAACCACATATTCAAAGGGTGTTACCGTCCACACGAATTCCACGCCTTCGGCCGCCGTTTCCTCGTACTCTTCCTCGGCATTGCTGGTTCCGGCGCTCGGCCTGTCCTCAAATCTTCTTCTGTAATAGACGGAGACCTTCTTTGCTCCGAGCCTGAGGGCGGTCCTCGAGGCATCCATTGCAGTGAATCCTCCCCCGATGATTATCACCTTCTCTCCAACATCAACGTTCTCTCCGAGCGCCACTTTTCTGAGGAAGTCTATTGCGTGCATGACTCTGTCGGTCTCATCGTGTCCCTTTGTGCCGGTCTTTCTGGGGTTGTGATTTCCCGCACCTATGAAGACAGCATCGTATTTTTCCATGAGTTCTTCGAAGCTTACTTCCTTTCCGACCTCAACCCCGTATTTTATCTCGACTCCTAGAGACCTTATGAAATCCACCTCCATGTTTATGGTGTCCATTGACAGCCTGTATCTGGGAATCCCTATGGTCATCATTCCTCCGGGCATGTTCATCTTCTCATAGATGTCCACCTTTACACCGTTTAGAGCGAGATAATATCCTATGGTGAGGCTTGCGGGCCCCGCACCTATTGCGGCCACTCTCTTACCAGTTTCCGCCTTTTTTTCGAGGATTACATCCTCCGTGTAATTCGTGTTCTCACATATGGCCCTCTTGACATGTCTTATTGCGAGCGCATCCCCTCTTTTTCCGAGAACGCACACATCCTCGCATCTGTGAGTGCAGACCGTGCCGCATATAAGAGGCAGAGGAAGGTCCCTGAATATCGTGTTTATGCCTTTTTTAAGGTCTCCCTCGGCCATCGCCTTGACATAAGCGGGTATATTCACCCTTGCGGCACATCCCGGAATGCAGAGACCGCATCCCAGACATCGGTCCGCCTCGGCCATCGCCTCTTCCATTGTGTATGGTAGGATATAGGGCTCGAAATCCTTTTTCCTCTCTTCAGGATCCCTCTGTTTTATCGGGACTCTTTTGAACTTGTCTAATGTTCCTGGAACCGTCATGATTTCACATCCGTGTTTGGCATTTTTCCCTCTTATTTAAGGTCATCGGCACCATTAACTCGTTAATTGCGCTCCTGAACGGACTTTCTTTCCATTTAGATGATGCCGGTGTTTTATTTTTTTCTCAATCTCCCTGTATCGAGAACAAAATCAGATGTCTCTTTAATTGCCTCGGAATCAGGAATGAACTCGAAATATTCCTTCCCTTCATCCACATGGGTGAAGGTTCTCACCATCTGAAGCGAGCCCGTGGGGCATATCTCCACACAGAGAGCGCAGAAACAGCATCTGCCGTAGTCTATCTGCGGTCTCAGAGGTCTTGAACCCGGCTCCTGTGTGACATATTCTGGCATTGGAACCATTTTTATGGCGTTATCAGGGCATATTCTCGAGCAGTTGCCGCATCCTATGCACTTTTCCAGATCATTGGTATGAAATCCCCTGTATCTCTCGGCAGGAGGCTTTATTACCTGAGGTATGGGGATGGTATGTGGCTTTCTGCCGAGGTATTTCAGAGCCTTGAACGGTGAGAAAAAGCTTCCTTCTCTTTTTACCCTCATGATATCACCTATCTATATCCGGAGGACATATATCCAGATTGAACATCAGAGGTGCCACATCGGCAATCCTCTGACCTATCACCATATCCTCGAAGACCTGTATTCCATGGCTTATGGACGGACCGCGAACCTGCAATCTGTATGGTTTGGTACCTCCGTCGCTGACCAGATAATATCCGAACTCCCCTTTTGAGCTCTCCACCTTTCCATAGGCCTCTCCGGGAGGTATCTTCCAGTAAAGAGGGTTCGGAATATCCGCCTTTACCTCTCCTTTCGGCATCTTCCTTAGCTTTGCGGTTATCTGTCTGACAAGTTTTATGCTCTCCTCTATTTCGATCCTCCTTATCATCGCTCTGGCATAGGAATCCCCTTCTGTCATGGTAGGCACATGGAAATCAAGCTCCTCATATGCGGCATAGGGGTCATCCTTTCTCACATCCGCTCTGACGCCGGTTGCCCTGAGATTTGGTCCTGTAACCTCCATTTTGAGCGCATATTCTCTGGTCATCACGCCTATTCCCTCGGACCTCTTTATGAAGAGTTTGTGATTGAAGAATATCTCGTCGTAGTCCTTCAGCCTAGCCTCTATGTGGTCCATGACTTTGTCAACCCTGTCCTCAAAACCGGGTGGAGTGTCCCATCTGACGCCACCCGGAAAGTTGTAGATATGGTATACCCTGGCTCCGGTGAGCTCCTCAAAGAGGTCGAGTATGTAATCCCTGTCGCCAAAGGTCCAGTTCGGAAGTGTATAGAGGCCGAGAGAGCCGGAATAACCTCCGAAATAGAAGAGATATGCCGCTATTCTCGATAGCTCCAGAACAAGAGAGCGTATATATCTTCCTCTCTCCGGGACCTCGATATCTGCAAGATGTTCCACAGCTATGGAATACGCCGCCTCGCTGTGGTCAGGGTCAGGAACACAGATACGACACACTATCGGGGTTGCCTGTATCCACTGCCTCTGCTCTAGGAATTTCTCGAATCCTCTGTGTAGAAAGCCGGGAATTGCCTTTGCCCACACTATCGTATCTCCGTCCACCTTTACCCTGACACTGAAATTTCCGGTTACTCCGGGGTGCTGCGGGCCGAAGAACAGGTCGAACTCCTTCATTTCTCACTCTCCTCTATGAACGGTATCTTGTCGTACTTCTCCCTGACATATTTTCTGGTGTCGAAGTCCTTTCTAAGTGGTGGAGGGCCTTCCCAGTCCTCGAGGATGAATGGCGTTAAATTGGGGTTTCCCTCAAAAACTATGCCCATCATCTCATGAGCCTCTCTCTCATGCGTCATGGCTATGGGCCACAGGTCCATGAATGTCCTGTAAACCGGTTTATCTCTCGGAATTCGGACCTTCAGGAACACGGCAACCTTTTTCTCATAGGACCAGAGATTGTAAACAAGCTCGAACTGATTCTCTTTCATCCAGTCCACATATTCTATGGATGCGAGATGAGTGAATCCCATGTTTTTCAGGAATTTTGCAGCCTCATATCCCTTCTCCGCCGGAACTTTCACAGAGATCCTCCTCTCCCTGAGTACTTTAACCTCTGCACCCGGAAACCTTTCTATCTCAGCCTTAATCTGGTTCTCCTTTTCCGGCATTACCACCACTTCCTGAAGACCTTTTCCTGATTGGCCTTATATTGTTCGTAATACTTTTTATATCTGAGATATCCATCAGCCTTTCCTTCCTGTATCAGGTCCATGAGTTTCACGAAAGCTCTGGCGACCGCCTGAGGTCTGGGCATGCAGCCCGCTATGTAAAGGTCCACGGGAATGTACTTGTCCAGATGATTGATCGTCGCATAGGAATCCCAGTAAGGGCCGCCGTTGACAGGGCAGGAACCGAAGGCTATAACATATTTCGGGTCCAGCATCTGCTCGTATGTTCTTATTATCCTTTTCAGGGTCTTTATGTTAACGTATCCAGTTATCAGGAGTATGTCGGACTGCCTCGGAGTCACGAAAGGATGCATTCCGAACCTTTCCATATCATATCTCGAGGTCATCAGAGGAGGCAGCTCTATACCGCCACATCCGGTACAGAAATGAACCATCCATAGGGACTTTTTCGTGGCCCATCTTGCAGTGGTGCCGAACTTTATCATCTCCATATCGCCGTACCTTTCGACCTGCTGAATTTCCACAGTTTCTTCCATATTCTCACCTGTGTTCTCCTCTACCAAGTGCTCACCCCCAGAGCATACGCCAGCCCGATTATGGCGAGTATCGTGGGCCACTTCCAGTAGAAGGCGAAGGCCTGATCTATCCTGAACCTGAGCATGACTGCGTTAATCAGTAAGGCTATAAGGAACATGAGGAAGACCAGAAGTATCCATAGAAGGAAGTTGAGAATCATTCCTATCTGGGTTGTCGGGTCGAACAGTATTGCGCCTCCTAGGAATAGGTCGACGAAGAGCGCTCCCTCGACGACCACAGCTATGGCGTGCCAGAGAAAGAGCATTCCGAGATGCTTTCCACCGTACTCCACCATCGGCCCTGTGGCCACCTCATGGGGTGCGACAGGCTGGTCGAAGGGCTTCTCTCCGAACTGACCCTGCAGGGTTATGTCGGCAACCAGAGCGGATATCGGCAGTAGAAGTATGGCCCATGTCCCCCTCTGCTTTTCTACTATCTCAGCAAGGGATGTGGTGTTGTAGTATATCATTACCGAGAGAACTGAGAGCACGAAGGGAAGCTCATAGGCCATCATCAGGGCCAGAGCTCTCATGACACCGATGCCAGCGTTCGGATTTCCCGAAGCTCCGGCTCCGAGAGCCATTCCGAGACCGGATATGACAAAGAGATACATTATGACTATCAGGTCGCCGTGGAAGCTCAGGAGCCTGAATCCACCCATTGGTATGAACAGCATAGTAACGAGAACGCCGACTATGGCGAATATCGGACCTATATCATATATCCAGTTGTGGGTTATGCTCTCTCTCTTTGAAAATAGCTTCATGACATCTATGAACTGCTGGTAAACCGGCGGACCGATTCTCCGGTGAATTCTTGCTGTTATCTTCCTCTGGATACCCATGAAAAAGAGGCCCAAGACGGTTACGAAGAAGGGCATGATTATCAGTATTGCAATATCTGTGAGGTTCATAGCCACCACCATCCTGCTGCAATCATAACAGCCAGAAATGCCATCACATAATACACATAGTGCTGCACATCTCCGGTGTAAATCCTCCTTATTCCCTCGGAAATCGTCTCATAACCCAGTCCGAAGGCATCATACAGCCTCTCAAGTCTTTTCCTGAGATATGGCTCGAACATCCTCTCCAAGGGCCTGTAGAAGTTCATGGAGTAGTGGAGATATACATTCTCATGGTGTTCATATATCTCTCCTGCCATGTATGTGTCGTGCTGGTCCACCTTCTTCGCCTTCTTACCGAATACAAAGAGCGCAAAGGCAACCATCATGGCACCCATCATCGCAAGCATGACCACGAGGGCATTGTAGGCCCCGAAATCCATGCCCAGATATACGGAATAGGTGGAGACATTCAGAGGAGCGATTCCGACATATGATTCCACAGAAGCTATCACGCTAAGAGGTATTCCGGGAGTTATTCCGAAGAGCACGAGTATGCCGGCCAGAAACATCATGGGCACGGTTATCAACGGGGACGGGTCCTTCGCATCTTTCAGTCTATCCGGAAGCTGCCCGAGGAATGCGGACTTGAGTATTCTGAAAGAATAAAGGAAAGAGCCGACGCTGGCTATGAAAGCAAGAGGAGCGATGAAAACGAACTTCTTTTCTATAGCAGCCTCATAGAGCAGCCACTTCGAACCGAATCCTCCGGTTATCGGAATCCCTGCCAGAGCGAATATTGCTATGAGCATTGTAAGGAATGTGATCGGCATCTTCGTTCCCAGACCGCCCATATCGCTGAGCTTTCTTGAGCCTGTTGTGTATATGAGCACACCCGCGCCCATGAACAGGACCGTCTTGAATATCGCATGGTTGAGCGCATGGTAAAGTCCGCCAGCCACTCCTATGGATGTCCCTATGCCTATGCCCATCATCACATACCCTATCTGGCTTATGCTCGAATATGCCAGAAGCTTCTTTATGTCATCCTGTGCTATCGCATACAGGGTGGCTATGACCGATGTTAGGGACCCAAGTATCGCTATAAGGTATCCGAAGTCAGATATCCCACGGAAGGTTCCGAATTTTGCAAGTGCCGGCAACCCGACTATTGCATACATGAAGAGCATAAGACCGTATGGTCCAAGCTTTGAGAGCGCTCCCGAGAACACAGGCGTGAATGAATCGGGAGCCTCTGAGTATGCAGGGGGTGCCCATACATAGAACGGCAGGGTAGCTGCCTTTACTGCAAAGCCCACGGCCAGAAGTCCCAGAGTTATGGCAAGGAACAATGGATTGGCTCTGCCGAGAGTTCCAGCAAGAGCTGAAAACTGTATGGTGCCGAATCTGGAGTATATCATGGCTATGCTCAGCAGTATGGCGTATGCCCCGACACTGCTTATTATCATGTAGTTCAGTGCGGCCCTGTACGCCCTCTTACCCGCGAGGGTTATCAGAAGATATGAGCTCAGGGTCATTATCTCCCAGAATATGAACAGGGACAGAAGGTCAGAGGAAAAAACAACACCCAGCATAGAGCCCATGAGTACCAGACTTAGGCCATAAAACGCATTCTCCCTTTCGATTCTCTCTTTGAGACCGACAGCATACATCATACCGAGGGCGGAGACCATCGAAACCATGAGGGCGAAGAACCATGATAGGATGTTCAGTGATAGAGTGAACCTTATGCCGGTAGGAGTAACGGAAGGCCTCCATGATACGCTCGACCACTCGCCGTAGGATAGGAAGACGAGCAGGGCAACGAACACGGATATCAGGATCGCAAGGATGTTTCTGGCGCTGGTTGAGGCCTTTCCGAGGACATATGTCAGGAGAGCGCCCAGGAAAAGTATGGATACCATCATGTCGGGCCTAATGAGTGGTCCGAGCAAACTAGTGAGTGATTCCAGCATTTATGCACCTCCTATAGCCCTTAGCAATTCCTGAGCCGCCGGCCCAAGTATCTTGAAAAATGCCTGTGGATATATTCCCATCACTATCACAATGGCGGCCAGAGCTAGCATGGGAATTATCGAGGCATTAGAGGCTCTTTCCACATATTCTATGCCTGGCTAATTCATCCATATCCTCTGAACGACTCTGAGGAAATACACAAGCTCTATAACGCTGGCACCCAGAATGAGAGCGGCTATAAGCAGGTATCCTGCATCCACCGAACCGTAGATTATGGTGATCTTCGATATGAATCCTCCGAAGAGAGGCAGGCCCATTATGGAGAAAGCACCTATGGTAAACATCAGAGAGATCACGGGCATCTTCTTCCCCATGCCGTCCAGAGCCTCTATGTTCCTCGTTCCGAGAGAGATTATGAATGCTCCTGCTGCCATGAACAGAAGTGTCTTGGCGAAAGCATGGTTCAGGAGAGCATATAGTCCTCCGACAACGGTCAGCTGGGTGCCCATGCCGAAGGCTGTGATTATCAATCC
This sequence comes from archaeon, assembly GCA_024278375.1. GTDB lineage: Archaea > Thermoplasmatota > Thermoplasmata > WALJ01 > WALJ01 > WALJ01. The sequence goes on from JAJRTH010000058.1 coordinate 33,743, forward strand.
CATCTGGCCTATAGAGGAGTAGGCGAGCATTCTCTTTATGTCGCTCTGCCTCAGCGCCGCTGATTCCCCTATTATCAGGGTTATGATTCCGAAGACCATCAGTATTCCCAGCCCGATGGTGCTCGCATATATGGAAAATATGACCCTTGCAAGGGCATAGAAACCCGCCTTAACCACAACTCCAGCAAATATGGCGCTCACCGGATGTATCGCACCTGTATATGCATCAGGAGTCCAGCCGTTGAGCGGGAACATCTCCGCTTCCACACCGAGACCGGTTATGATGAACATCATGGAAAGCGTGACGGTCCGCGGGTCAGCATTGTGTATTCTGGATGCCATATCTGCCATGTTCAGGGTTCCGGTTACGCTGTACAGGAGCGCAATTCCTATCAGGAAAAAGGCGGAACTCAGGGAGCCTATTATGATGTATTTTATCGTAGCTTCCATCGCTTCTTTTTCATCATTGCCCTTGGCATATGCCAGCAGAGAGAAGGATGCTATTGCAGTTATTTCAGTGAATACGAACAGGTTGAACAGGTCTCCCGTAAGCACCATGCCAGTTGCTCCTGCTGTCAGCAGAAGATAGAGCATGTAGAACTTCTCTCTATCCCCGCCCTCTATGTACTCCGGCAGATATATCCATGTTAGCATGGAAACCGTGGATATGAGGAGGGCGAGCATGGACCCTAGAGGACCTGCGTATAGGACTATGCCAAAGGGCGGCTTCCATCCGCCGAGATACGATATGACCGGAGATTTCAGGGCTGCATCCAGAAGCAGTATGGAAAGAACTAGGTTGAAGAGTATGGTTCCGCCTGATAGGTATCTGGGCAGTTTCCTGTTTATTAAGTTCGATACAGGTATAAGGAATGCGATGAAAAGCGGTATGCCTATCATCAGAGTCGGGTCGATTACCATTTCAGATCCCTCACTTCAGAAGAGTTGAGCGTCCTATAGTGCCGGTAAACCCTTATCGCCACCGATAGGGCGAGAGCGGTAACGGAGACGCCTATAACTATGTTCGTCAGTATCAGAGCCTGTGGAAGAGGGTCCACCACATTCGAAGGGGAAACTCCCGGTTGTATTATCGGTGCGGTCTTCCCGTTAATGTATCCTATGGAAATCAGCAAAAGGTTCACACCGCTGTCTATGATGCTTATCCCCAGTATCATTTTTATCAGATTCTTCTTTACCATCAGCATGTATATTCCGACAGCTATCAGGGCAGCAGAGGCGAAGTAGAACATCATGTCTCCACCCCCATCATCCTGTCGATTATCCCTGTAAGCTCCGCACCGACCTTGATTCCTATGGCTATGTAGATTATCGGTAATATACCGGCACTTATCAGCTCACCCGGTGTTCCGTTTGGAAGGACATTCATGAGGAAATATCCTCCGAGGATGAGGCCCATTATGCCGAGACCTGCAAAAATCATGCCAGAAGCACTCTCCATCTTCGTGAAACCAACATGATCTATGGAATACCTCGTGTCAGAGACATACCTGAAAACGAAGGCCGTTGCTATGACAGCACCTCCCTGAAATCCTCCTCCGGGGGTCAGGTGTCCGTGTACGAATATGTAGGCTCCGAATAGAAGCATCATGGGAAATAGCAGTCTGGATGCGGTTCTTACGATAAGACTGGCCTCCACCTTGCTCTTTTTTCTTACTGGATGTTTGCTGCTGTAAAGTGCCGCACCTACTCCGGTGGCTGCCACGAACAGAACTGTCACTTCTCCAAGTGTATCGAAGCCCCTGTAGTTCAGGACGACGCCTGTCACGAGGTTTGCTGAGCCGGTCTCATCCACACCGTTGTATATGTATCTGTGCGATACCGTGGTCTTGTCCTCACCGAAAGGAGCAGTTTCTGATATTGTCAGAAATAGAGCACCCACAACCAGGATAAGGACGATTATCGAGATGATTCTCTTAGTCATGCTCATACCTCTCTGTTTTCTTTATTGCAAGAACGAATACTGCGGTCGTCAGTCCGGCCCCTATCGCAGCCTCGGCCATGGCCACATCAGGTGCCTGTAAGATATAGAAAAGGAGGGAGACTATCAGGCTCACAGCCATGGTTGCCACAACAGCATACATCAAATCCCTCGTCTCAGCAGCATAGATGGAGAATATTATCATCACAATGACCAGGAAGCCCACAGCGACCTCTATCACTTCTTTCCCTCCTTCTTTTCTTTAAGATACTGGCCGTATTTGTCGACGACGCTCCCGCTCCATAACTTTATTCCTCGCCTGTAACTCGCCCTTGCAAGGGCGTGGCTGCTTATCGGGTTGGCCATCAGAAGGAAGACGGCGATTATTATGGCCTTGGGCAGCCATTCTGGCCTTAGAAGGCCTGCACCGATTATGGCGCTGAATGCTCCGAGTGTGGTGGCCTTGGTTCCTGCCTGAAGCCTGTTATAAACATCCGGCAATCTGAGTATCCCGAGAGCTCCGAGAAAGAGAAATATGGCTCCGAAGATTATCAGCGCCAATCCCGAATAGTAGGCTAGCATCATAAGAAATTCCATATCTATCACAGGCCTCCCTCCATGTATCTGGCAACGATTATGACACCCATGAATGCCAGAATAGCATAGACCAGGGCGACATCCAGAAATATGGCTCTATTGTAGAAAACGCCCAGAAGGACCATGAGAACAGTGGTTATTGTGGTCAGGGCATCCACTGCCACCACCCTGTCTCCAACAGTGGGACCAAGCACCGCTCTGATGGTCGCCAGCACTATCGCGGCCAGAACAATCGCACAGCAGATATACCATATCATTCGAATATCCCCTTCAGATATCTTTCGAACTTTCTTCCGATCGCCATGCTCGCTCCTTCTATGTCCTCCGTCTCCACCTCTATCCAGTGGATAAACATCCTATCCCCATCTATGTCCATCGTGAGTGTTCCAGGTGTAAGCGTTATCGAATTCGCCAGTCCCAGTTTTCCTATGTCACTCTTCATCTCGGTCCTTATCTCCACTATGCCGGGCTTTATGGGCATATCCGGATGCACGACCCTGTAAGCCACATCGAAGTTGGCCTTCACCACTTCCCAGAGGAAGAAGGGTATGTAGCCCATGGCATACACCATACGTCTGGGAGACAGGTTGCCCATACCTTTTTCACTGAAAAGCGAGTATGTGAGCGCGGCTATTATTATTGAAAAAGCCAGACCTGCCAGTATTTCCTGCCAGAATATCGTGGAGGTCAGGACTATCCACAGCAGGAAAAGTGCAATCACGGCATACGCATATCTGCTCAAATTGCCGGATTTCATTGATTCACCTTCAATTATCTTCGCAGATATTGGTACGGAATATAAACATTTCTACCCAAAAACTCGGTTGAAAACGATTATAGAAATGGAAATTCGCAATTTTTCTCTTATATATTACCGAAATTCGTCATTAAGCATACGTCATTCAATTGAAAAGTATTATTAACCGTCTTCGATAGGCGGCTATGGACGACGAACGAAATCTTTCTGGCTATCGCGGAAAGCAGGAGAATATATCCGAATTGAAGATCGAGCCCGGACTCGAGACGGTCGAATATGTGTATTCTGGCAATGCGGAAGTTGTAAGATATCACACGGACGAACTCACCGCACTCTGCCCGAAAACCGGATTGCCGGATTTCTATCACCTCGAGATAGAGTACATCCCTGACAAACTACTCATAGAGTTAAAGAGTCTGAAACTGTATCTTACGGGCTATCGCAATGTGGGAATATTCTACGAACATCTGGCAATGAAGATATTTCAGGACATAAAGGAGAAGATAGAGCCGAAATGGCTCAAGATAACGCTCAGAGCTGCAAAAAGAGGTGGAATAGGGGCGGAAATAGTGGTAGACTCTAATAAACTCTGAAATGTTGTGTGTGCCGGGGAATGGAGAGAGGATATTTTTCAGCAGGATGTGGGTATCTGAATTCGTTTTTCACGGGTTTTTCTTTCGGCACACCCTGGTTTGCGGAGGAAAGAGATATGACTGTATTTTTTGCCAGTAAGGGGTTTTTTATGCCATGCATTGTAAAGCGCACCTTTCTATTCCCATTTTTCGCGGTGAACTTCAGATCCCCATAGTCTAATTTTCTTCCTAGAATCCCCTGGATAGTTTCTATCGAGATTATGGAATCATATGTGTATTCCTTGATATCTCTGAGAAGAAATTCCTTCATGACAATTATTCTTTTTGTTGTTATCATGAACCTTAATCCACCTCTTTGTGCTGTAAAACCAAAGAGAAGCACAAGATAGATAAGATGAAATACAAGGAAGAAACGAAACACATTTGACACGTTTTCTTCCGAAAAAATGGGCCATATGGGTGGAAAGAGCGCAGAAATTCCAGCAACCATGAAAATTATCGCTACCGCTCCCAGTGGCCCGCGATCTTTTATTGAAAGATACGAGTCTATGCGCCAGAACATGCTGCTGAAGAGAAAGAGTATAAAAGCAAAAAGAATCATGGATAGAGAGGGCATACCTAGGAATCTCTCCCATGCCGCTGGAGGATATGTTTTTTCAACTTCAGACTTCATAATATTTATCAGAGACATGCCCCACCACAATGCAAATACAAGGGACCAGGACTTTTCAATTATTGCGATATAAGGATTTGCTCTGAGAGCATTCTTAGAGAAAGCATGGGATATGGCAATAAGCACAAGGGAGAGCATCAGAAAGCTCATTTTTCTATGTTGTTCGGAGATTGTGAGGAAGTTTCCATACAGGAGGCTTGAGTAGAACAATAGAATTGTTGCGGCAGCCATAGCTATATAGAGTTTTATGAAATATAAATAATGAGGCCTGGTGTCTACCAATATGTATTCACCGGGTTCAAGATATACAGATGTTTTGTTCTCAGAGATGCTTCTCTTAACCCTTTTTGAGGAAACAAAAGTTTTGAATCTTTCCAGAGTAACCACAATTGGCACGGAAGCAATCATCCCATAAATACCGTATTCTAAAACCTCTTTTTCAAGCCCGGGCATGAGATTGTAAGAGACGATAATGGTGGCTACAGAAGCTATTAACCCCGATAGAAGAGCAGCATATCCCAGTATTTTCCAGATGTTGCCCTGCTCTCCCATACTCCTCACCTCCATTACCTCTCTTCGAATTCCCATTTATTAGATTTTCGGAAATTTGTACGGAGACTGCCAACATAACATTTATAAGATTAAAACCCGTCCTAACTGATAATAAGCAGAACGTCAGGACGGGGTGCATGCTCTATGCTCGAACAACTGGTAAAATGGTTAAGGAGTAAAAAAGTTTTCGTCAGGGCAAGGA
>JAJRTH010000059.1 GCA_024278375.1 archaeon
GAACATAGGAAACACCAGCATAGCGCTCCACAAAGGCTGGAATCTCGTTGGGTATCCATCTGGCCATGACCAGAAAGTCTCGGACGCGCTCTCCTCCATCCCCTGGCTCTATCTGGAGACAGCAGATGCATTTGGGAATCTGTACTCTCTGTCTTCCACAGATTACATGATAGTTGGAAAAGGATACTGGATATATGTAAGCAATGATTGTATCTGGACAGTACCCTGGTAAACCCTTTAATCCTTATTTAATCCTTTTCAGAACCTTCATTATCCCGCTCCCGTACTGCGCAGCCTTCTTTTCCTTTGTACGGAGTTCCTGGGGTAAGCCGGCCACTTTCGCAATCTTCCTGAGCATATCCTTTCTTCCTGAGCCCTTTCTTTCCACGGCACTTTTTTCTAATACGAGGCTGATGAAATCCTGATTCAGATACGGCGTTATCAATTTCTTTCCGAAGTGCTCCGCTATTTTCCTGTCCCTGTTTATGCCCTCTTTCATTATCTCACGAATGTCCCGGCTCATCTCCCTTTCAAGGGTTTCCCGGTCCATTTCCTCGTAGCGCTTGTATCCGCCGAAGAGTTCGTCTGCACCCTGGCCTGTTATTATAATCCTTTCTTCGCATTCCCGGGCAACAAAATAAAGAGGAAGCTCGAAGGATACTACCACCTTATTGTTAGTGTTCAAAAGCTTCCTAACCTCATGATATGCTTTTATTATTTCATCTTCGTCCACGATTATCTTTTTCAGAGGCAGGCCTATGAGTTCCGCCGCTATTTCGGCCCACCTGATATCATGGGAATCCTCGAGACCTGCAACGTATCCGGTTGGATTTCCCTTCTGAATGGCAATAAATGCGATTAACGAGCTGTCCAGCCCGCCTGAGAATGCTATGGCCCCGCTTTCAGGCACCGTCCTTTTCAGAAGCTCTATCTCTTTCATGCTCTCTGTCGAAAACGATGTCACCATTAAAGATTATCCTTCTTATCCTGTGATACGGTATCGTGGCGCTCTCGGTCTCTATCGCATCCCTGCCTATTCTCAGGACCTCATTTCCTCCTATGATTTTCGTATCTCCAGGCGCTCCCCTGTGCAGATAGCATATCTCGACACCTTCGAGCTCCGGAGAGTAGCGCCACTTGATCTCATTCAGGATGTCTCTTGCTTTCACGGAGGTAAAGGAGACTCGGAGATAAAGGTTATTGGTTGACACAAAAATGTTTATACCTCCGCTTTATCGAGGCTCATGGAATGGCTCCGCATAAGAGCGCCTGCGAGACTGCATCTGGGCTTCATACCTCCGACGAAAGGGAGTGAGCCTGCTGGCTCTGCGGCCGTTGCCATCTCGGAGCCAGAGCTTGTCATGAGCATCAGAGAGAGCGATGAAGTTCATGTTACCGGAGCCTATGCTGACGAATTCTTTTCCCTCGTCAGCAGGTTTATCAAGGAATATGCGCCCGGAAAAGGTGTGGAGATAAGGGTGGAAAACGCCATAAGAAGGCATATGGGCCTGGGCTCGGGCACAAGAATGGCTCTATCCGTGGGAATGGGGATAAGCAGGATTTACGGAATCGATGCGGATCATCATGAGATTGCGGAGTTCTTTGGGAGAGGAAGGAACTCGAGGGCAGGGCTGGAGACCCTGATTAACGGCGGATTTTCCATATCATTTCCCGATGGCCTCTCCATTCCTGTGCATCCTCCGGATGATTGGAGTTTTGTCATTGCGATTCCGAATCTGGCACACAGATTCTTCGGGAACAGGGAAAGAATGGTAATGAGGGAACTTAACCGTCCTCCGCAGACGGATGATGACATCGCAGAGATGCTCTTGAACGCCATCGAAAAAGAAGACATTCAGGGGACCGGAGAACTCCTTAACAGGCTGGACTCCATGACAGGAAAATGGTTCGGAGAGGTGCAGAACGGAGATTACACGGATGAATTCATAGAAAAAACCGTATCTTTCGGAAGAAGACACGGGGCTTATGGCGCCGGACAGAGCTCCTGGGGACCTGCGGTTTACTTCCTCACAGAGGCGGAGAAGGCCAATAAACTTAGGCATGATATACAGAGATTCTTGGACAGAAACTGCGGGGGAGTCTCATATGTATCCGAAATCTCCAAAAAAGGTATTTGCCTGGAGTGCGACATGGAAATGGTACATGTGAACCAGAAAACCGGCGAGGAGAACCGAATTCTTTATAAGTCTTGAACCTATATTCCTCTGCTTCGGTGGTAAAAATGGGTATTTTCGACTCCATACTGGACAAAGAGAAGAGGACATTGGGCAGGTGTTCAAAGGCCCTCGACAAGGCCAGGGCCGCATATCGTGAAGGTGAAGACTCGAAGGTTCAGGAGCAGCTAAACAACATATCGGAATATCTCGGAGAACTACAGGACATAAAGAACAGGAAGGAATTCGCATCGTTTTATTCGGCACTTGGCGACTTTCTGAACGAAATAGGCTCTAAGAAGGACTCTTTAAAGGCGTATTTTTCATGTGTCAAACTCAACCCCAAAGATGTTAAGACATGGAAGAAAATGGGAAAGACCTATGTGGAAATCGGAAAGATTGATGAGGGTATAAAGGCCTTCAAAAAGGCCGTTTCCATAAATCCGCGAGATGTTGGGGCGTGGGCGTATCTGGGGGACTCGTATCTGAAAAAGAATGACGAGGAAAACGCTCTGAAGGCGTACTATAAAGGAGTCGAAGCGGACTCGCTCAAAATCGAACTGTACGATAAGATTCTCAGAATAAACGACAGCCATGTGTGGTGGACGAAGAAGGGAATGGCCCTAAACAAACTCGACAGAAGCAAGGAGGCGGTTGAGGCCTTCGACGAGGCGCTCATGAGGAAGCCGAACTACAAGGAGGCACTCATTCAGAAGGGAATCACCCTTCAGTTGATGGGAGATTACAACGGAGCGCTCCTGTCATTCAACAAGGTCCTCAATGTGGACCCGACAAACGGCATACTCTGGAAGCACAAGGGCATAGTCCTCTTCGAGATGAAGAGATATGCCGAGGCGTTGGAAGCTCTGGAAAGGGCATCCGGCTTCCTGCCAAAGGATGAGGGCGTGTTCTACTATATTGGTGAAGTCTACTATGAGATGAAGGACTACAAGAATGCCGTTGATGCATACGATAAGGCGATAGACCTGAAACCAAGGAGCCTGAAGGCCCTGCACAGAAAAAAAGAGGCTCTGAAGAAACTCGACGATTATCGCGGAATAGTGGCTACGGCACAGCAGATATTGAAGATCGATTCCGAGGACAGAGACACATGGTTCGATAAAGGTTTTGCCCTTGAAAAGCTGAAGAAGTACAAAGAAGCGGTGAAAGCATATGAAAAGGCTGTTGAACTCGACCCCAAGTTTCTTAACGCATTCCAGCGGATAAAGGAGTGCCTTAAGAGATTGAAGAACTACGAGGGCATAGTCAAGGTATGCGACGAGATAATCGCCCTGAGTCCCAAGGACAAGAAGGCATGGTATGACAGGGCCGTTTCTCTGGAAAAGCTGGAAAAATACAGGGAGGCCGAGAAATCCTATGCCAAGGTCCTGATTCTGGAGCCGGACCATATGAAAGCCCTTCAGAGAAGGAAGGAGTGCCTCAAAAAACTGAAAAGATACGAGGACATAGTGGAGATGTGCGAGAGGATAACGGACATAGACCCCAAGGACAAGGATGCATGGTACGACAAGGCCAAGGCGCTGGAAGCTCTCAAAAGAGATGTCGAGGCGATTTCCGCATACACAAAGGCCCTTTCGCTGGAATCCGACGACAGAGATGCCGAGATGCTCGCAAGAAGGGGGGCTCTTCTTGAGAAGGCCGGAAATCTCGAGGAAGCGCTCCGCGATTACACCGAGGCATTGAAGCTGAAGGATGGGTGGAAAGTATGGATGAAGAAGGGGAGAGTGGAAAAGGAGCTGGGAAAGCTCACCGAGGCGCTCCACTCTTATGAGGAGGCCCTCAAAAGGAACCCAAAGGATGCGGCCATGTGGTATGTCAAGGGCTCCATACTCGAGTCCCTGGAGAGATACGAGGAGGCCCTGGTGGCATACGAAAAAGCCCTGACACTGAATCCCAAGGATGGGGATGCATGGTATAGCAAGGGGAGTGTTCTGGCGATGCTTGACAGGCACGAGGATGCGGTGGTCGCGTTCGAGAGAGCCATATTCTACAATCCCAAGAACCGCTTCGCTTACATAAGGATGGGAAAGAGCCTCGAAAAAATCGGGAGGCTGGAGGAAGCTTCGAAAGCATACACCAAGGCGCTGCGCATGGACCCCAAGGACATCGATGTCCTGAGGCTGGAAAAGGAGGTCCTGAAAAAGCTGGGCAAGTACCTGGAGATGAGGAGGATATGCGACAAGATACTGTACATCGATGTCAGCGACAGGGAAGCATGGCTTGACAAGGGAAGAGCGCACGTAAAGCTGGACGAACTTGACGATGCATACCTATCTTACAGAAAGGCCCTGAAGCTGGACCCAAAGGACATAGTAGTCTGGATAGAGGCAAAGGAAGTCGTCAAGAAGATGGAAGACTATGGAAAGGTGGTGGAGTACTGCAAGGCGATACTGAAGATGGACAGGAAGAACAGGGATGCCTGGAGAGACCTCGGTCTGGCTGAGATAAATCTGGGACAGAAGGAGAAGGGAGCGGAGCATCTGGCCAAAGCACTTAAACTGGACCCGGAAAATACGGAGCTCTGGATCACTCTCGGAGACACCTATTACGAGATATCGAAATACGCCGAGGCTGCCGAGGCATACAGGAGAGCCCTTGAGCTGGAAGAGAGCGCCGAGGTTCACAACAAGAGAGGTCTATCGCTTCTCAGAATCGAGGACTATGAGGATGCCATCACGGAGTTCAAGGACGCTGTGGAACTGGACCGGACAAACAAGGAGTACTGGGTGAATATGGCGATCACCCTACAGAAGATAGGGAGGGTGGACGAAGCGATAGAGGCGATGAACAGGGCACTTAAACTGGACCCGGAGGATCACGACCTCTTTGCGAGAAAGGCCCGTCTGCTCTACGATTCGGAAAGGTACGAGGAGGCGATTGTGTCCATAGTAAAGGCCATAAAGATAAAGAGCGATGTCTGGAAGTACTGGGAGACTCTTGCGAAGACCTATGTCGCACTCGGCAGATGGAGAGAAGCCGTGAAGGCATACGCAAAGGCCACTAGATTGAACCCGGGCTCAGCATCAATGTGGAAGGAATACGGCATCGCACTGATGAAGATAGACGAATACGGAAAGGCGCAGGAAGCGCTCAACCGCTCAATAGAGATAGACAAGGACGATGTTGAAGCATGGTATAACAGAGGCATATGCCTGGAGAAGACAGGGAACCTCAGGGAGGCCATAAAATGCTACGACTATGCCCTTGGCCTCAGCCCCAGGGACAAGAATATCTGGAAGGCGAAAGGGGATGCGCTCCTCAGCTTGGGGAGCTATGATAATGCGATACGCAGCTATAAGAAGGCCCTCAAGATAGACCCGGAGTTCGAGGAGGCCAAGACAAGGCTAGAGCTTGCAAAGGAAAAGAAGCATATGGCTGAGATAGATGAGTACGCGAGGAAGGTCCTGAGCTTCGAACACGAGCGCCGCAGAGTCCCGAGCAAGGAGGACATCTTCAAGTACTGCGGCGTGCCATTGAACAGCATAGACGAGGTCATCGCATACATAGAAAGGAAGGAGCCTTTTTCCCTGAGCTCCCTGTCAAAGGTCGAGAGGGACAGGTATGAGAGATATTCCAGAGAGGTCATACTCAGGGCGATGGAAACGAACAGAAAGGGTCTGGAGCGCTCCGGTATCCGCCTGTCCGATGTGATCACAATGTATCCTGAGATGAGCCTTACGGAGGCCAAAAGGGTCGCACAGTACATAGACGAAGTAGATAAATCCGAGGTGTATCCGAAGGTGGACAGCACGCTGGAGGCCCTCGTAAAAGAGGCCACCGAACTTCCAGAGGACGAGAGGGAGATATACGACCTGATGAAGCGCCTGAACATTGGCATATACAGGGCGAAGGAGGTCAGGGCCGCCATGAAGAAGCTTGTTGGCGGAGGATACAGGGGGATAGAGGTTAGACCGAGCGTGGAGGGAAAGAAAAAGCCGGAAAAGGAGCGCAGATATATAAGGAAGGAGGACATAGACCTCAATGACGAACACTGTGTGTTCTGCGGAAAACTCACGGAATACATGCATGACTGCGGAGTGTCCATGTGTCCCGAATGCGAGGCCACCCATGATTACTGCCCGTACTGCGGCAAGTCACTGCATCCCGAGAAATCCGAAAAGAGAGACGAGGGGGAGAAAAGAGAGGACAGATTCGTTGAAAAACTCCTTGTAGAAGGAAAGGAGATGAGCAGAAGTGATGACGATGAGTTCAGACTTTAGGTCGGAGGCGATATGATAAAGACAAGAGCCAAGGAACTGGAGGAAGAACTTGAAAAACTGAGAAAAGAGCATGAAAGGAGGGAAAGAAGTCATTCGAAGGCAATAGCGAACCTCTCACTCAGATTGGATTCACTTGAATGGCAGCTGAAGCTCAACGAACCCTTCATAAAGAAACAGCTGTTCAATCTGGAGACTAGGAAGGGCTCCATATCTCTCGACATGGAGGAGCAGAGAGGAGCAGACCTGGAGGAGATAGGGGGGGAGAGAGGCTTCGAGAGGGAAAGGGAGATAGAAAGATGGACCGATATGATAGTATTTTCGCCAATAGTCGCCCTCGAAGAGGACAAGAACACGGTGGTCGTCTTTGTCCCCCTGACGGAGAGTAGCAAAGAGAGGAACATTCTTCTGAGAGACCTCGAATCAAAGACACCGGATACCTCGCTGATAAAGAGGGAGGAAGGAAATCACATACACTTTGCGGAGAGGGCTGCCAGGGAGATAAGGAGATACGGGCATGACGAGAGAAGGATATTCGTGCTAAATCTTCGTGTTGCAAGGTTCCAGGAAAACAGGCCCATAGCCATATTCGAGAATAACACTCATTTCATATCAATACTCGGCGAATCCGTGGGTAAGAACCCCCCGGGTCTTGTTTCCGAAATCCTCTATCCAAGGCACATAATAGAATGGGTAAAGGGATGTGCGGATGCCACACTGGTGGATTCGAAAAGCTTTAACAATGATCCTCTCGCATTCTTTCTATGCGATGAGGCCCTTCACCTGACATCAGAGGGAAAGAGAGTCGATGTCATGGACCTCATAGTCAATAACAGGTTCATACATCAGAAAAGACACGATCTCCTCATAGAGTCTCTGAGAGCGTATGGGCATATGTGATCAGCCGTAAGCCGTCAGGTCTTCGACCTTCATGAATTCCCTCAGTAGCGAGGTGGCATAGCAGCCCTTCGGGAGATAGAAGGAAAGGCTCAGGTTTTCACCGTTGAAGGATATCTTCAGGTCATGTGCGGGCGACATCAGGGCTCTCCTGTTTCCTCTGGAGGTGAGAAAATCGAGATCATCGAATACGAAATCCTCCGGTTTTATTCCCTCTCTTTCTATGACCTCTCTTTCGATCTCGCCCTGCCTTCCTTCGGCGAAATACGGCTCCGAACCGAAAACGATTCCAGTAGGTATGGCTTTCCGCTCTTTGACCCTTTTCCTTATCTTTTCTAGGTTGTGCTCCCTGACCATGAAAATCTCCCTTTTCACAGGCATGCCCAGCTCCATACCCATCACGATATCACCAACGTTCACCTCACCGAAGAGCCCTTCCTCAATTCTTCTGCTGAGGATTGTGTTGAACAGATAGGATTGATAGGCATGGACGAACATCCTGGAAAGATTCTCTGGAAGGACCCTGAAAGCGCCTTCATAATCTCCGGGATTTCTAGCGAGATGGTTGAGTATGGCTCTTTCGAACATCAGATGCCTGGGATATATTTTCAGTGATTCCGTGACATCTCCGGTCTCCTCGAAGAATTTTCTGGCTCGACAGGCATCTTCTCCCTCGAGCTCGCTGGGATTCCCCAGATATGTTTCCACGGCCATCCGAAACTCCCTTTTTATGAGATGCTTTCCAACCAGATGCGTTATCGGCCTAACGGAACCGAAGCGCTGGACACCGAAAAAGTTAGGAAAACCGCCGTATCTTTCCATGATTTTTCCAGCGCATTCCGCAGATTCCGCAGAATTCTTTTTCACATCTCTTATAATCACCTCGAATCTGTTGCCTATGAGGTCTCCGAGAAATACGGGCTTCGAGACCCTGTAGGCATTTATAATGGAAACATCCCTTATTTTCAGGGAAAGAACATCCTCCATCGGTGCATTGAACACCATGACCTGTGTAGTGACGGCTCTTTTGTCCTTTGTTCCGGCGAAGTATATCCTCTTTCTGCTTATTCCCATGGCTCTTGCGATGTTCCTCACGAGCCTGTTCGTTTCCCAGTTTCTGGAGCGCACGAATGCCAGTGTATATTTCCCCTCAGGGTCTTCCGGTATCTCCGCGGGTATCTCCTCCACGATGAAATCCTCGGGAAATACCTTCAACCTCCCCCCCGTACCCTCGCAATCCGAGATGTATCCCCAGATACCTATTTCCCTCTCGCTCATATCTTCAGCCCTTCGAGGGCGTCCCTGTACTGTTTGGAGAGGGCTTTTGCGGCCTTCTTAAGAGCGTTCTGCGGCTTCCCCTTACTGACCTTCACATATATCTCGGGCAGGTCTATCTGCGGGTGTTCCCTGTGATATTTCACCTCTTCTACCTCACCGAGTCTGAGCAGCTGATGGATGAAGGGCTGAATCAGCGTCTCGTCAGGTTCGGAGACCTCGATGTGTATGTAGTCCTTTCCTTTTTCAATTAGTTTCAGCTTCATGTTCTCGTTCCTCCAATGTGCATCCGTTTTAAACCTTTCCCTCATTCGGAGATTATCCTGTAAACCCGGACATAGTTGAACATTGTGTACATTGCCAGCAGGACGAGAGTCACCGGTGGTGAGAATCCCATGAGGAGTATGAGAAGGAAGAGCACGTGGATGAGGAAAGCTTTCATCAGGTATCTCCACGAGCTGTTCACATAGCTACCGTAGCCTATGAGGGCCCCGGTGGAACCGTGCATCGCCGAGTATGAGACCGAAAGGGCGAAGAAGGATACCACGGACCATCCGTCCACTCTCCCAGAAGAACGGAAATCTCCGTACATCATCTCGGCCACCATGATTCCGCCCATTATGAAGCCCAGGGCCGCCCCGTACCAGACAGCCTCTTTCTTGCTTTGAATTGACTTCCTGTTGAGGATTACCGACTTGATGAGTTCTTCCAGGAAGGCGATGAATATCAGCATGTAGAGTATGAAGAAGATCCTCTCGAACACCCAGAAAATCGTGCCGAGTACCAGACCCATGCCCATGTAGAGCATCATTTTGTTATGCATGAACTCGTTCTCATGCTCTCCCACATACATGTAAAGAAAGAATATGGGGGGCGAGAGGGTCGCGAGAGCTATCAGCAGGGTTTCAAATGCCACAATCCGAGCATTGCCGGGTGGTTTTTATAGTTTGGGGTCTAACTCTCTGTTTCCTCCACTATTAGTTCCCTTGCTATCTTTATCCTCTCATCGCATTCTTCCTCCGCCATTCCGAGGGAGGTCAGGTTCTCCTTTATTTCCTCGTCGCTCGAGCCCTCTTTCATCCATGCGATTATCACGGACAGAATTTCTCTCTCGGCATCTATCTGCTTCTTTATGACCATTGCCTCATCAAAAAGATATTTCGCATCCTCTTCCGGCACATCATAGCTCATGAGTTTTTCCAGAATCTCTTCCTCCGCCATTCCCTCATCCATCCATGAAATTATCGCATCTATGGCCTCTATCTTCGCCTCGACAGCCCTTACTAGCTCCTCCGCGGCCTCTTTCTCCACCCCGAAGTTCACAAGCTCGTTTATGACATCTTCCTCTTCCGCACCTCCGAGAAGTGCTCCTTCCACAAAGCCGACTATCTCGTTTATTATCTCTTCTTCGCTCATTTCCTTGCTCTCTTTTTCGTCCATTTTAACACGACCTGTCCTCAACCCGAAGGATGTCAGACATAGCAGAAAAGGGCTCGCTTAATAAATGTTTTCGTGGGGATTTGCTCCGGTCCATGGAAATTTATTTAAAGATGTACGGGATGGGGGTACGATAACTATGGCTGAAGCAGAAGGCGGTTGGACGCAGGCTGAGGTTCGCGAGCTGAAACCGAACAGATACATGATAATAGACGGAGAGCCGTGCAAGATAATGAGCATAACAACATCCAAACCTGGGAAGCACGGTGAAGCCAAGGCAAGGATAGAGGCGATAGGGGTCTTTGACGGCCAGAAAAGAAGTGTCGTGCATCCTGTTAAACACAAGGTCCAGGTACCCATGATAAACAAAGGTACTGCTCAGGTGGTCTCCATAATGGGCGATGAGGTGCAGCTAATGGACATGTCGACCTATGAGATGTTCAATGTGCCCATACCCGAGGAGTTCAAAGGGCAGATAGAAGCTGGAAAGGAGATACAGTATCTCGAAGCCCTTGGAAAAAGAAAGATAACGCGAGTATAGGCCATGAAAAACACATTTCTCTTTTTTCCCGAATCCCATGAAGATGCAAGGATTTCAATTCTCGGCGCTCCCTATGACCTTAACAGCAGTGCCAGATACGGCTCCCGTTTTGCTCCAGACGTCATAAGGGACGTCAGTTTCGATATGGAGACGAATTTCAGAGGCATGGAACTTCTGAACCTTCCTGTGGAGGACCTCGGAAATGTCAGAACGGATAACTGGAGAATTTTCAGAGAGGACCTTAAAAGGAAGGTCGGCGGCATCATTTCGAAGGGCAGTATACCTCTCATAATGGGCGGTGACCATTCGATAACTCCCGAGATAATAAGATCGATGGGACGAAGGGACATATCCATAGTTGCTCTGGATGCCCATCTCGATTTCGATGAGAGTCTGAACGGGAACAGGATGAGCCACAGCACATCGAGGAGGAGAGAGAGCGAAATCGCAGGTGCGGAAAACATCGCAGTCATAGGGCTGCGAAGCTGGCCAACGGAATCCATGGAAAAGGCTATCGAGAGGGGTGTGAATCTTGTCACCGCCTTTGATATACTGGAAAAAGGCATGGAGGCGGTCTTACAATCTCTGCCCGAAAAGGGAGACGTATATCTGACCATAGATATCGATGTAATAGATCCGGCCTACGCTCCCGGAACAGGCACTCCCGAGCCGTTAGGATTGACGCCATGGCAGGTGACGAAAATAATAGATATCCTTTCTCCGAGGATTGTCGGAATGGATGTTGTCGAGATATGTCCTCCCGCAGACATAAACGATGTTACGAGTTTTCTGGGGGCGAACATAATGGCGGGGTTCATCCACTCCTTTTTCTCCAGAGAATGACCGCTACTGTCGGAGCGATTATCGACAGTGCGAACTCGAAACCCGGCATGGACTGCTCGGTTTTAACGGTCACTCTCCCGCTCTGGGTGAAACTTATAGAGATGTATTCGTCGTCTCTCTGGAGAAACCCATCCTGATAGGTAATGGTCTTATAGTAGTCGCTTAGATGGGTGCCGTTCCCGTCATCTATCCATGTCGTAAAACGATACGCATCTCTTATCAGGAACTCCGAATTCACCACATCTACGTTATACCAGTAATTTCCGCTGGTCCCGTCTTCAGGAGGGATGTAAATCAGTGCCCAGGCATGTCCACCCCATCGGTTCTCGTTTACATTGTACAGAGCGCCCAGCTCGAGCCTGGCAGGTATGCCGAGGGTTCTCAGAAGCGATATGTAAAGCATGGCCTGCTCGTCGCAGTCCCCCCATCCGTCTCTGAGGGTCGCCAGCGTATGTTTGGGCAGACCTCCATACTCGCTCTTCACGTATGTCATCTGTTGTTCCGTGGAATATGTGAAATGGCTTATTATGTACTCATATATGGCCTTCGCCTTGGAATAGACATCCGGCTTGTCATCTGCCAGCTGCTGCGCTAGATTGCTTATCTGTGGTGCAGAGGGTTCGATCATCACATCGACCCTTCCATCACCGTCACGGTCATCGGTCGGTGGGATAAGATTGGTATCATCTTCCTGCAGAACCCATTCGTCGCCCGTGTACTGAGCGACGAGATCCTGAGGTATATCGGCAGTTCCCCCGCTCCTCTCCATCTCCCACACCAGGGTCTCGGTTTCCATGGATACCCTTATGGATATGATATCTTCTCTGTTAAAAGTTCCCAGACTCCCTCGCCAGACGTCCCATGTTTTTCCGTATTTAAGCGGACTCTCCGTAGGTGTCGGACTGTAACGGATTTCCGTAACCCTCTGCGCCGGCAGTACGTCGGTTATCTTAGGGAGATCAATGGTATAGTCAGCTGTTCCGGAGAGCACGATTCTTCTCTCGACAGTAAATGAGGCCTTTTCCGGAAAGACCCTCTCATATATGGGAAAATTGTTGGTTATCATGTTCAGAACCGGAGGGGATAACAGGAGCATTACAAGGAGAAGAATTAGGAGTGAATATACTATCGATCTAAGGATCCTCCTCTTGGGAGGTCTCTGGGGGGCCGTCCTGCGAACAGGGCGGTAATGCTCGGGCTCGGGAGGAGCGCCGAAGTAGGGCACATCATCTTGGTCGTTCATACTCTACACTACCGAACACATATATTAAAAATTAATGGGTTAAAAATGTAAAGGGTTTATTCTCTCTTTCTGTATGTTGCAAAGGCTATGGTCGCTATGCTAATGGCCAGAATCACTATCGCGGCCTCAAATCCGGGTGTTTTCTGCTCCGTACCGGGAATCGTCTCGTTGGTGTATGTCGTCTGGTTTAGGTAGTTGGTCTCTCCGGCAGATACAGGTGCGGGGCTTCCTACGACCTCTATCTGGACACTCTTGGAGGCAGAGGCCTCATATCCGTCTTTCTCAGCGACTACGGAAAGCGTGTAGTAGATATCGGTGGTCGTACCCGGTGCCGTGAAGGTTATAATCAGAGTACCATTGTCTCCAGTGGAGACTGAGGTCATAGCTCCGCTTATTGAGGGTGACAGATCCACTATCAGATTGGCGTCTGGAATGACCGTGCCATTATCCGATGTTACCAGCACGAGTATATCGGTACTGTTGCCACTCCCGACGGTGAATCTCCCTTCTTGAGGCAGGTTGGTTATCTCGAGAGATAGCTGCGGAAGTGCGCTGACCGGTTTGACTGTTATCGCGGTGGACTTCTCTATATGTATGTAGCCTGCCTTATAGGCAGCGACCGTTATGGTAATGTCCGTGTTATCGGTGACCTCGGGCAGAGTCAGGGTGATGCTGCCGGTTCCAGAAGCATCCGTGTATATCTCTTCCTCGGAGAGCGTACCTGCGCTCACGGAGAATACGACCTTTGCACCCTCTATGGCATTGGAACCGTCGGTGACCGTAACCGTAACGGTCATGGTATCTCCCGAGGTGGCGCTCACCGTTGAAGGTATGACGACCATATCGAGGCTACCGTCAATAACATGATACACATTTAGAAGTGAGAACTTGTTGTTTATTCCGTTTATCATGTTGTAGTATCCGTCGTACTTTGTTCCGTCATAGAACTGAAGGCCATTCAGATAGGTGAGGACTATCACCGCAGTATCGTCGTAAAGTATTCCCTTGGCGTCTTTTATATATTTCTGTTTCATAGATATATCCATTGCAGAATTGGCTTTCTGCATGACCGCATCGAAATCGGGATTGGAATACTGCATGAAATTGTTCGCATTGCCAGTTACGAAATCGTTTAGATAGGAAGGATCCAGAGGATAGGACATCCTTGTCATAACCATATCGAAGTTGCCGTTGTACATGTCGGCGCTCACATTGGCACCGATGTCCACAATCCATGTGTTGTTTATTCCTATTTCCTCAAGAATCACAGATACAACCTGAGCTTCCGCAGCGAGATAGTTGTCCTCCGTGATTCCCACGCTCTTTATGGTGATGTGGAAAGGAGTGCCGTCCGGAAGGTCAACATATCCGTCACCGTCCGCATCGACAAAGCCAGCACTCGTCAGAATTGACGAAGCGGTTCCCTTGTCATAGGGTCTTGCCGGAAGCGATGAATTATACCAGAAGACATTGTCTCTGGGGATTATAGAATCTCCGACTATTCCGCTGTTCATGAGGGTATCGCTAACGAAACTGGCCTTGTCAACGGCATAGGAAACGGCTTTTCTGAAATCGGAGTTGTTAAGGGGGCTAACTCCGCAGTTTATCCTGAGTTCTATCGTGTTGGTTGTCAGAGGAGTGACTACATTTGCGCCCTCTATGACGGATTTATAGTAGGGATCCACGTTGTCGAATATGACATCTATTCGTCTGTTGTTCAGATCATCAACGGCTGCGGAATCCTTAACTTCTTCCACGAACGTAACCGAATCTATATAGGGCCTGCCCATGAAATAATTTGGATTCACCGAAAGGGAGAAGGTGTTCTGCGTGAAGGTGAAATCCACGGTCACATAATCGAATTCGCTCATGCTGTAAATCGTGAGAATTCCGTTAGGACCGTCGACTTCATAGTCTGTAGAGGAATTGAGGACCGTCTCGGCGCTCCAGTTCGTTCCGATGAATGCTCCAGTCTCGTTCAGAAGCGGCGGGAATATATGCACCACAACCTGGGCAGGGTCCACATCCGTGTGGGAAAGTTCGAACTCAACATTCGTTCCGCCCTTTCTCGTACCGGCATCGTTCGGGTCGTTGAGGGTTATGTTGTAGTCAGTACCAGTTCTGTTCCCGATGGTATAGTCCATGAACGGGCCGGTACCTATGGGGCTATCCGCACTCCCGTCCTTTATTATGGGGACCAGCATCGCCTTTGTGAAGAAATCGCTGTTGGGGGCATTCAGCACGAACTGTACGGTCGTATCATCTATTGCCGTGACCGTATTGATAAAGGAAACATATCCGTTATATATGCTCGTGCCACTCATATACTGTTCATAGCTGTAGACCACATCCGCGGATGTCAATTCGCTGCCGTCCGTAAAAGTAACACCACTCCTGAGCGTAACATTCACAGTCACGTTGTCTGCCGCAACTTCCCAGCCAGATGCAAGCCATGGAATTATTCCCTCGGTTGGCTTATAAACCGCCAGTGAATCGTACAGCAGATCCATTATCCACTCTTCGCCTGTCGCATCAAGCGGATTGGTCGTTGCTGGAGCCTCGTATACGCCAACAAGCAGATCTCCGCCTATCTCTTTTACTGTGGCAGCCTTAACCCCAGAAGTTCCTGCTCCTATGGCCATGAATATCATGGCGAATACCACCAGTATTGAGAAGGCTGTGCTTTTTACCTGAGTTTTCTTATGATTTTGCGTCATTTTCTTCCTCCTAAATTCTTATTGAACCAATCCTTTAGGATTCGTGTGAGAGAGGAATGGTTGGCTGATATAAATATCTTTCGTTCCTGTGTTACCAATCCATCCGCAGTTTGAACATGCTGGGCCTCCACGGCTCGACGATTTCCCGGATTTACTCCTGTCTGGAGAACTCTGTTCCGGGAGGGCAATCCTTAAATCTCCAGCTGTATGCCGTTCCGGTGTACGATATGTACAGACAGGCATCCTATGATGAACAGCTGCTGAATGAGATGGTAGGTGGAGAGGATAACGGATACTTCCCAGAGGTATGTGTGGACATACCAGAGCCTTTGAGAAGGAAAAAACTGGATATTACTCAGATAAACGAGAACAGAGCGGTCCGCCACTTTTTGAGATTATCTCAGATGAATTATGGTGTTGATTCCGGATTCTATCCTCTCGGGTCCTGCACCATGAAGTATAATCCGAAGTACTCGGAGGAGATC
>JAJRTH010000060.1 GCA_024278375.1 archaeon
GATGGTTCAATGTGCTGAAATCCAGAACCAAAAGGTTCTGGAACAGATTTCCAGAAAATGCAAGGATAGCAACGGTGGAATCATGGTTGGAATCCTTCATTCTATTCTACAATTACTGGATTTCTTAACTTGGCAGTCTCATTTGTCTCGCCGCCGCACCTTTACAATTAACGTATTATCTAATTTTCCTCTTTCTCATGGATACCAGTAAAAACACCGTCGTCGCGAGTGCGGGAACAATCATGTTTGAAAATTCAGGTACAGGATTGCTGTAGATTATTTCGTCGGTGAATGCACCTCTTGTGGCATTCGGCTCGCTCCATACGACCTCCATTCTTCCAAGAATGGGTGAATAGACAACAGACGGGTTTTCCGTGTCGAAACCGTCCGGATTACTTATCACGAAATCTCCGTTTTCTCCGCTCCAAGATGCCCCGTCAAAGTACGAATGATGAATTTCCACGCTAAGATACTCGTCCGCATATTCCTGCCACACGGCGTGGGCTTCCTTGCTTCCCGGAATTACTGCAACGGATACGTTATGGGCCCAGTTTTTGTCGGGATAGCTTATATATCGGTCACCACCGGTTCCGGACCATGTGGCACCGTTGTCCGTGGAAATCGAGAATGCTATCTCTGTCCATAGATAGCCGTTTAATGGGTCGAACTCCTGCTCCCACAGAGCGAATAGAACACCATCGCTGCCGGATATTGAAGGTTTCCTGGCATTTCTACCGTCTTTATCCTCAAAGCTGACCATCATGTCTCTTTCCTGACCCGACCATGATAACCCGTTATTCGTCGAATATGAGAAATGGATTTCCGACATGCCGGTAAGTTCGTCAACCTCGTCCCACACCACGAATATCGAAGGTGTACTTGGCAGATTATAGGCGACCGCAGAGACATTATCTGCGAAATTCCCATCGTTATAACTTATTATTGTGTCGCCGGTACCGTCCGCTCCGCTCCATCCGCCATCCAGACCGCCTTTGGACCAGGAATACCTGACCTCTTGTTCCTTCAATTCTCTCGAATATTCGGTCCAAAAAGCATGGAGATATACGGCCCCGCTGTCGTCGGTGAGCGTCACAAGGTCGAGTGAGGTGATTATGCCGTCAAGAGACCCCGGAGAACCGTATCTGTGGCTCACATTCAGATCAAGACCAGAATCGGAAGACCATGTGAGACCTCTGTCCACGGAGTAGGAGTAATGTATTTCATAACTCCCGTCCTGATAATCCTCACGCCATATTACATGGATGTATCCGTTGGTATCCACGGCTATTGCCGGCAGGCTGGCGTTGCCGACAGAGGCGACCGCGGCCCTGCTTCTCTTGGAAGCGCTTATTATCCGGTCTCCCTCGCTCAATTCATCGTTGCTCCAGGTTTTTCCGCCGTCCGCAGACATCGAGAAATGTATTTCTGATATGCCGGTGGTCTCATCGGTCTCGTTCCAGACAACATATATCAGGTTCGGATCCTTCGGGTCTATGGCGATATCTGGATTTTCGGCACTCTGAGCATCATCGAAACTTATTTGAAAATCATTGTTCACCCATATCCTGGTACCCTCATGGTCCGGAAGGAGCATTTCGCCCATTCCACTGTCTTCTCCTCTCCAATCAACCAGGTAGTAGAATACGGATATGTTTTCCGGGTCTACATCGATGGATGCCTCCATTGAACTCCCGTCCGCATAGGCATCGACATCCAAATCCGCCGGTACCACCTTCCTCTCGCTTTCGTTCCATAGGAAAGTCTCACTCCTTTCAAGACCGTTCCTTCCCGAGAACCTCAGCATTATCTCGGCACCTATTCTCGCCCCTTTCATATGATATCCGGTACTATTGTCTCCGTCTATGTCGAGGAACAGATAGGCGAAGTCCCTGCCCTCCAGTGCCGGAAGAGGCCTTTCCTTTCCGCTCCACACGGAGAATGTTGCGTTTTTCTCCGAAGGAAGCTTTATAGGAGCGATTCTCGGAACATCCGAACCACCGAGCATATCTCCGACCACTCTGAGATAGATATACGTCGAGTTTCCCACTCTTTCAATGCCATAGGCTTCCGGGTCTATGTTAGAGTTGTCCGCATCGGCGCGGGCGAGGATTTCTCTGCCCTTCCAGTCCTCGAATCCCCCGTCTATGGAGATTCCTTCTGGAATTCTGCCGAGATAGTGGTAGTAGGAGTCGCTTACGGAGACAGTTCCGCAATCCGCTCCAATCTCCAGCAGTTCAAACTTTATTGTGTTTCCCGATTCATCTGAAGAAATCCAGACCTCAAATTCCTTCTCCCCTTTCACCGCAAGAGCATTATCCAATCGGAAATCAAGGCGCTCCCCACCGGAAGAGGCCGTCGCTACGACCATCCCGTCGGTTCTTAGCTCTCCTCGTACTGCACCCTCATATGTCCCCGACAACCGGAAAACAAAGGATCTTATCTCCCGCTCTCCGTCACTATATACGAGTACGGTGCCGAGAAGCGCTTCGCCGCTGAGAACTACGGGAGCGCCGTCCTTGAAACGCGCATATACTCCGGTGACGGGAGAGTCCGAGACATCGTAGGCATCGTTGAAATCGGAATAGATGAAATACACACCGTATCTCTGGGCCTCAAGCGATACTCCGAACTCTATCCTGTCTCCAGAAAGGGCGTATGTCGGTCTGCCACAGGGTTCGAAGCCGTTCCAGTCGTCCTGGGAACGAGATCCGTTGAAGGAATATAACATCGCTCCGGTGACCTTTCCATCATTACCTGTGATTTCTATCAGATAATCCGCACCGAGCCCTCTGAATGAATATCCTGTGCGAGTGGAGCTGTCACTGTCGATGAGCGCTCTCAATGTGGAGTTCCCCTCGAAAAGATTCTTCGCTTCGGCATATAGCTCCAGACCACCGTAATAGGGCATGGAATGATATGCTATGAGGTCATAAGTCGAATCACCCTCCGTATCGTACTTCAATTTACCCTCCCATTCCCTGAAATTGCCGTCTATGTCTCCCACAGCAGCCTCTCCATGGTTAAGAAGATAGGGTATCGCAGATATTAGAAGAACGGCGACGATGGCAATGACAACGAAAGCATTCCTTATCCTGGGACTTTCTCCCTCTTTTCCACCTTTTTTCGGGGGTTTAAGCCCGTTGGTCAGACTGTTGGTTGCGCCGTTGCCATTCACAAGTCCTTTTTTGATAGTGCCATTCGTTAGTCCATTGCCATTGGTAAGTCCTTTGGAAGGTCTTTTCTCCCCAATTGCCGGGGAAATTGTCGAGATCGAACTGTTCTTTACCGTCAGGCCCTTATCTGTTTTCTCCATTTGCATAGAATCAAAGATTCATCCTATTTATAGATTTCCATCCCAAATTATCGCCCATTCAGTTTTTTCATAATATCGAGAGCAATTGTTCTGTATCTTTTGATACCGTATCTCTCGGCAGCTTCTACAATTTCTTCGAGTTCTTTTCTCGCATTCATCAAATCTCCCTTTTCTATGAGGATTTCGGAGAAATCCACCTTTATGTGAAGCCACTCCTCGACATCTCCGTATTTGTCCAGAACCTCATCGATATGCTCATTGAACTCCTTTTCGGCCCCTTCAAAGTCCCCTGTGGCCGCAAGTACGGCAATTCTGGCGCGATAGAGCAATGGTAACATATCCTCCATTTCACCGCTTTTCACGCTGTTCTCGGCCCTTTTTAGTGTATCGATCATCTTCTCCCTACAAAGCCTCGAATACGGGAGAACCAGATTGCAAAGTTCTTTTGCCACTCCTCTCGAATCTCCGATATTTTCAAAGATTTTAAGGCTCTTTTCCAGATATTCCCTCGATTTCTCATACTTCTTCGCCTCGTAATACGCCACTCCAAGGTTGTTGTATATGTTAGCGGCACCAACGACGTCACCGATCCTCTTCTTTATCCCGAGACTTTCTTCCCATGCACTCACCTGCTGACCGAAATGGCCCAGCATATAGTAGATTGTGCCCAGGTTGTTCAGTATCTGACCCTGCACGTAGATGTCCTCCGTCTTTCTCGCTATATCCAGAGCCTCCTCCTGGGCTCTTTTAGCATCTTCCAGCCGACCCATATTGCGATACGCGACACCCAGATTTATCAGAGCGTAGGCCTTTTTGGTCAAATCTCCAGCCTTTTCCGCAGTTCGCATGCTTTTTTCCCACATATTCACTGCCTCGTCCATCTCCTTTCTGTGGAAATGAGCGCCTCCGATAGCCCGGTATGCGTTGCTCTCCTCGGAGAGGTTTCCCCAATCCCTGGCGATTCTCAGGTAATCTTCGTAGCACTCCATGGCCTTTTCCATCTCCCCCTTTCTGAGATATATGGCCCCGAGTATCCCTTTTATCCTGCCAATCTCCATATCCTCTCCCTCGGATTCCAGCCCCTTCTCGCAGTTCTCCGTGGCCTCGTCGTACCTGCCGGTCTTTCTGTATATCTCCGCTATCTTTCTGTATATTCTCCGGGGTTTTTCGCAGGATCTGAGGACGTTTTCAAAGGACCTCAGGGCCTTGTCATACTCTCCGGTATGGGAATACAGCTCTCCGAGGCGCTCCAGAACCTCGTTCTTCGCCGGATGTCTGGGTATGTATCCCTCGATTATGGAGAGCGCGACCTCATAGTATCCTATGGCCTCGTGTGCCGCATATGAAGCGCTCGCTCTCTCTCCGGCAAGGCACGAATATCTGATACCCTTCTCCCTGTCAAGGGAGCGCGAGAAGTGATACGCAAGATGGTAAACGGCATCCCCCTCTCCCCTGGTCCTCTCCTCTATGACCTCTCCCAGCTTTCTGTGTGTGGTCAATCTCCATCTCTGGCTCATCTCTTCATAGACCACCTCTCTGACACCGGAGTGGTAGAACCGCACCTCGTTTCCCTCTCTGACAAGAATGTCCTTCTCTTCCAGCGATTTCAGTATATCTGCAAGAAAATCGCCGTCCACGCCCACTGCATACCTGAGAGTCTCGATATCAGTGCCAACGGCAGCGGCAAGTAGCTCCACCACATTGAGTTCGTTCCTCTCGAGGTGGTCCAGTCTCCAAGATATCAATTCGGATATTGTCTTCGGCATTCTGGCCTCTTCTTCGGAGTTCTTCCAGACACCTTCATCTCTGTAAATGATTCCGCTCTCCTTGAAAGAGAGCAGGATTTCGTGGGCGTAGAACGGGTTCCCTCCGGAATCCGCCACAATCTTCTCGAGAAAATCGTCGGAGAAGGCCGAGGGGTAGAACGCATTCGTTATGATTTCCCTTATTTCCTCGCTTTTCAGGGGGGCCAGGCTCATTCTTTCGGCATTCACGGAGTCGAGAAACTTTATCCATCTCTTTTCCATTCCGCTTTTTCGATATGTTGCCAGTATGAGGGAGTTTTCGAGATTCCTCGACAGATATTTCAGGGCTAGAAGTGAGAACTCGTCCGCCCAATGGAGATCTTCCATGATGATAATTCTCGGGCCGCTCTTCCGCGCCATAACACCAAGCAACCTTTCAAGTATCTTCATCTGCTCGCTATGAAGATTCATGTCTTCCAGTGATTTTCTGACCAGATAGCGTTTGTCCGTGAGTTTTCTGAGCAGAGGAACGGCTCCGGCTATTTTTTCCACATCTCCGTCCCAATCCAGGAAAATATCCCCCATCTTTTCCTCAATCTCTTCCAGGGCCTTTATCATGTCCCCCCTCATTCCGGGATGTTCTTCTCCCACTATCACGGCTGCCATGAAGGAATTTTTTCCGTGTTCTATGAGTATCTTTTTCTCGCCGTATTCCAGTTTTCCCAGACCGCCTTCTCCCCCGAAGGAGTCCTTCACGAACTCCTGGACTGCGGTGAGCATCGAGCCGAGTATGTCCTCGTCCATATCCGACTCTATATTCGATTCGTGGGCTATCAGTATGCCGTAGTTGTTAATGAGGAATATCTCGCCGAAGAATGCCTCCTTATCCGAAAGTATGGTCTCTCGCACTCCCGGTATGTCGTAAAACCCGGAAAGAGGTACGTTCTTCCTGTCAGGAAGGAAATTAACCCTAAAGATTTCGATATCCTCTTCCTGAGCCACGGCATTTTCGACGAGGGTCGTCTTTCCCATGCCCTTTTCGCCCTCTATGAGGACGGTCCCTTTATTTCCTTCTTTTAGAAGCTTTATCAGGTTTTTTATACGAGAAAGCTCGGATTTTCTACCGCATATCACAGGAGAACGCTCCACGCCGGATAATGGATTTCGGTTTAAAAAACATAGGGTGTTTTCGTGTTGCACCCTGTCTCCGCCATCTTTTTAATACCCTTTCATATGCCCCACCGTGAAGCGAATACCAACAGGGGTCTCCGACCTCGACGGAATAATCAAAGGAGGAGTCCCCGCGGGGTCCACTGTTCTCCTTTTCGGAGAACTAGGAGCAGGGAACATAGACTTTGCATACACTTCCGCAGCAAAACTTATAATATCAAAGCTTCAACCCGAGCGAAAGGAGAGTCTTCTCGGCTACGCATGCAGGGAATCGGGTCTGCCGGAGAAGGTCATCTACATAACCTTTTCACGCTCCAAGGATGACATACTCAGGGAGATAGAGAACGCATTCAGCGAGGAATTCTACGAGGCCATATCAGAGAACGTGATTTTCAAGGACTTTTCCAAGGACTATTTCAGGGGAACCGTGGTACCAGCAAGATGGAGCGGAGATAGCGATGCGCCGTCCTTTCTTTCCAAACCCGGTGAGAGAAACATTCTCGAAGGGTTTGTGAACTATGTCGATTCCGAAGGCGAAAGAGCAATGATAATAGTGGATTCGCTCACCGACCTCCTGATAAACGATTCGATAAATCCCAGAGATGTGGTTATGACCATGAAAGGGCTTCAGAGAGTCTCCAAGAAATGGAACGGCGTCATCTACTTCCTGCTCACGAAAGATGTTGTGGAAAGGTCTCTGGAGCATATGATAGTCGATTCCGTGGACGGTGTGTTCTCATTCACATGGTCGAAGCAGGAGAGGAGTTCCAGGAGGCAGAGATATCTCTATGTTGAGAAGTTCACAAGCCTGTTCCCGCATCTCGGTGACAGCAAGATAGCCAGGTTTGTGACGATGGTCACGGTGGACGGCGGCTATATCGTTATAAACATGGAAAGGATATAGTGGTAGTATGGAAAAGGTAAGCACAGGAATTGAAGGATTGGACGATATGCTTGGCGGCGGAATACCCAAGGGGCACGTGGTGGCCGTGGTAGGGAGTTTCGGCACGGGAAAGACCACCTTCGGTCTGCAGTTCATAAACGAGGGGTTGAAAAAAGAGGAAAACGGGATATACATAAGCCTGGAGGAGGATGAGAATTCGATAATCGAGACGGCCGAGGCCTTCGGATGGGATTTTCATAAACACATGGAGGAGGACAAGCTGGCGATATTCAAGATCGAGCCAGGCGATGCGGCAACGGCCATAAACAAGATTCAGAGCGAGTTCCCGGATTACATAAAATCATTCAATGCCAAACGCCTTGTACTCGACTCGGCCTCCCTGCTGGAGATGACCTTCGATTCGAGAAAGGACGCTAGAACCAATCTGTTCCATATGGCAAAGATGGTTAAGAGCGCGGGTGCCACTGCAATATTCACCGCAGAGGCGGACCCGAGGAATCCTCAGACATCCAAAGACGGCATCGTGGAGTACACGGCCGACGGTGTGATTCTGCTTTCTTACAATGTCTCGGGCGGAGAGGTGCAGTTGGCCATAAGGGTGGTGAAGATGAGGCGAACCAGACATACAAGGGCCGTGAAGCCCTACGAGATAACCGAGGGAGGCATAGTGGTCAAAACCAGGAGCGAGGTGTTCTGAAGATGGATGAGGAGGCATGGAGCCGAATAATCAGGGAGGCAGGAAGGCTCGGCGGAGAAGTGCAGGTCATATTTCACACAAAAAAGGGACCTTCGTTCCTTGAGAAAGAATGGAGTGAGCGCACGGAAACCTGCGGGAGAAGAGCGCTCCGAAATATATGGTATCCGTATGCTCCTTATGGAATCATAGAGGCGGAATGCGAGGGCTTCAAACTTTTCGGAACATGGATACTGGCAGACAGGGATGAGTTGATTGCGATTAAAAGGATGGATGAGGAGGTAAAGGCGATTCTCAGAGGAATGGGCTCGAACAACATAGAGAGCGGGGTTTTGCGCCTTTTCTCGTATGAGATGACGCCAGAGGGATGATATGATAATAGCACAGGTAAGTATAAGTCCCCTCGACAAGGGAATAAGCGTGGGAAAATATGTGAGGGAAGCGGTGAAGGTGATAGAGGAGAGCGGATTGAAATACCATGTATGTGCAATGGCCACGGAGATAGAAGCTCCCGATATGGATACTCTTTTGGATGTGATAAAAAGGGCTGAACAGGCTGTGATCGATGCGGGCTCAAAAAGAGTAATTACCACCATAAAGATAGACCACAGAGTGGATATAGACGCAACCATGGAGAGGAAGATAAAGGTGGCAAAGGGTGAGCTCTGAGCCATTTAGACGAGTGATAATCTCATATCGGTAGGGCTCTTCAGAACATTCACGAAACCCTTATACGGGCGGAGGGCTATAGTTTGGTGATGAGGACTTTATGGATAGGATGGTTGGTGTTCTTTCTCCTTGCCTCTTCGCTGTTATTCATATCTCCGGAGGTTGAAGCAACGATAACCGGAGACAATCCCCCGCCTGTGGGGGATTGGAATGTTTATAATGATACCGTGGTAGAAAATGAAACGATTATTTTGAATGGAAATTTAACGGTATATGCTGGTGCTAGTTTGACTTTCAGGAATGTAACACTCAAAATAAATTCCACTTCTTCACAGTACTATGCCATAGAAGTGCTTTCAGGTGCGACATTCAGGATATTCGACCTAGACGGAGATAACACAACCACAGCAGATGCATCGGTTATAGAGAGGAATAACCTGAGCAATCCCTATTTCTTCAGAGTCTATGATGGTGCAGTATTTGAGATGCGAAATTCCGAATTGCACGACTGTGGAGATGCCACAACCGTTGTAAAATATGCTGGATTATACATCGAAACCGACAACGCCACCATAGACCACAACCTGATTTCCAACAATTACGACGGCGTCGTTCTCTATGGCTCGGATGCCACCATATCCAACAACACGATAACTTGGAATGATGACACGGGAATAATGGCAATCGCATGGTCCAACGCAACGATAAAGAACAACTGGATAACATGGAACAAAATATATGGGATATGGATAACAGGAGGAGGTAGTACAAATACAAAACCAAGCAATCCGACAGTTATAAACAATGTAATAACGGATACGGGAAGAGGAAGCACCACGGCTGTGGGAATTCAGATACAATTTCTTTGTGAACCCGTGATAAGAGATACAATTATTTTGAGGAGCACCGAAGATGGAGTTTATTCTGGAGAATCCACCCCGATATTGATAAATGTAACAATAGATGGGGGCAATTATGGTATTGCCAGCTCAAACACGGGATACATATATGTATACAATACTACAATTAAAAATACAAATCTCTATGACCTCTCAATTGCAGGAGCTCCCGGCTCGTTCTTCATATTAACAAATACTACTTTTAACGAAAGTAAAGTAACAATAGACAGCTCAGGAAATTTAACAGTCCGCTGGTATCTCCATGTCTATGTGGAAGATTCCGAAGGAACACCGATTCCTGCCGCAGAGGTTAGAATTAAAGATAATGAGAATGGCACCTATGACAGGAATTTTTCAACATATTTGGATGGCTATGTTAAATGGATAGTATTAACTGAATACTGGCAGAACAGCACGACGAAGATTTACTATACGCCTTACAACATAACTGTAAATTATACAGGATTAACCTTTATTAATAACCCACGAGACACGGAGATGAATACCTCCAAAACCGAGATATTCACTGCTACAACTCCTGTTCCTGAATTCAACTCTATAATCATTCCTGTAATCTTAGCTATCGCTGTTGCTGTTGCATTTTTGAGGAAAAAGAAAAAATTATACAAATAATAGTTATCAATAAAAACAGGAATTTGGTTTTTATTTTTCTATGTATGGAAGCCAGATTCATTACAACAATATCGAACAGAACACGGCATACGGGGCATACAATGCTAACCAGAATTATCTCATAGACATGAGGAGCAACTGGTGGGGAGCTTCCGATGGCCCATATCCATATGGCTCTGGAAATCCGGTGAATGAGTATATCAATGCTGAGAATCCCCTACAAGATCCAGTCAATGTCTGAAACCCTTTTCCTATTTCAAAAACTACTTAAAAGGACAGAGGATTCCATTATCGTGAGCTCTGAGCCCATATTCGACTCCATAGCCGAGAGATACGACTCATGGTATCGGAAGCCGATAGGCAGGTATGCGGATGAGGTGGAATGGAACTGCATAAAAGGGCTTCTGCCATCCAAAAAAGGAAGAATTCTTGACCTCGGTTGCGGGACAGGACTTTACACAGAGCGACTTATGAAAATGGGCTTCGATGTTGTTTCTCTGGATTACTCCATGGAGATGCTGAGGGTTGCGAAGGGGAAGATGGACAGTGAGTTCATAAGAGGAGATGCCATGAGCCTACCATTCAGGGATTCGGTGTTCGATGGCATCGTTGCCGTAACATCCTTCGAGTTCTTCCCGGACCCGAAAGGAGCGATAGAGGAGATGAGAAGGGTTGTGAAGAATGGGGGTTTCATAGTCGTAGGCGTTCTTTCAAGGCCAAATCTCTGGTCATGGTCAAGGAGAAAAAAGGAGCTCTACAGCTCAGCGCATTTCTACACCTATTTCGAGATGAGGGAGCTTTTCAGACCTGAGAAAATAGTGGCATGTCTCTACGCTCATCCGAAGGCGAAACGTCTGGGATTCTGGAAACGAATGGAGCCCATATTATCGAAAATTTTTCCGTTTTTCGGAGCATTTATCGCAATACTCTCGAAGGTGGAAAAGTAAAACCTTTAATTACATGTTCTCTTACCTCACTATGCACCTTATATTGTGGAATGTCAACGGAATGCGGGCCGTGTACCGTAAAGAGATTCTGCCCGCTCTGATATATGAGCTCGATGCTGACGTATACTGCTTTCAGGAGACAAAGGGGGGACCGAACGATTTTCCTGCAGAGCTCAGGCATGTGGACGGCTATGATGCATACTGGTTTCCCGCCCAGAGAAAGGGTTACAGCGGCGTGGTAACGTATACCAGAATAAAGCCAAAGGACGTCATATACGGTATGGGTCACGGGATATATGATTCGGAGGGGAGAGTTCTGACGCTCGAATTTGAGGATTTCTACCTGATAAATGTGTATTTCCCAAATGCCCAGCACGGTCTCACACGTATGGATTTCAAGATAGACTTCGACGAAAAACTCTTGGAATTCTCGGAGGGACTGAGGAAGAAGAAGCCTGTGATAATCTGCGGTGATTTCAACGTCGCCCACAGGGAGATAGACATAGCGAGGCCGAAGGACAACGAGGGAAATCCGGGATTCACAAAGGAAGAAAGGGAATGGATGTCCAGGTTCCTTGAACATGGATACATAGACACATTCAGATATCTGCATCCCGATGAGATAAAATATACATGGTGGAGCTATCGCACCAGAGCCAGAGAGAGAAACATCGGCTGGCGCATAGACTATTTCATAGTCAGCGATGAACTGAGGAACAGGATAAAAGAGGCAAACATCCTTTCGGATGTCATGGGTTCCGACCACTGCCCCATAGAGCTGGTCATTGAGTGAGAATCAGAATTAAATCATTCTCTCTACCTTCAAGCTGGCATTTATATGCGGGAATGTGCACAATCTTTATATAGATGGGCCTGTAATCGCCACAACCTCAGTAGTTAGCCAAACGCAAAGGGGCAATGCCCTGAGCAACCCCGTGCAACGCCACTGAGTGGTGTTTTGAGCGTTGAATACGCGTTA
>JAJRTH010000061.1 GCA_024278375.1 archaeon
CATCTGTCCGGTTGTGGTGTTGTATGTCTGTACATAGTCGTACGGTATTCCTGTAAGAGCGGTTGCCACATCTCTAGGAGTATTGCTCGGATAACCAACGAGGTTCCATCCCTTGACCAGCGGTATGTCGGTGGATGTGACAGTCGGTTCGTTTGCCGTGAGTGTTCCTGCCGCTGTTGTGTATACCCATATGCCCATGGTGTTGTCCACGAGCGGGAATCCGAGGTTGTACTTGGCGAGTCTTGCCGTTCCGTACGTCTTCCACACTCCGTTCTGATATACCATGGCCCTCTCCCATGATATTCCGGATAGAGCGGTGCTTATGTCCGTAGGTGTCGTGAGCCATGGTATGGATATCAGGTTCCAGCCTGCTTCGAATGTCACTGACATCTGCTGTGCTGCGGAAAGAGCGGGTATTACATTGGAGTCTGTTGTCGGATCATCGTACTGCAGTATCAGTTGTGCCGGAGGTTTGACTATGTTCAGATAGACATTGTCGAAGTAAACGGTCGTGGTGGCTCTTCTTGCGGCACTCATGTCCACATATATCTGAAGAGTGTAAGTTCCGCTCTCACTGAAATAAGTGGGATCGACAGCATAGTCCACAACACTGACCCACGCAGTGTCCGCTGCCGTGTATGCCGTTGTCGGATATATCGTGTATGTGCTTCCGCCTGGAGTTATCAGGTAGAGAGTGTACTGGTTATTGGTACTGGCCGAGAATGCAGAGACATATCTGTCGAAGGAGAGGCTGGCAGATGATGGTGTTCCCAGATCATAGATGAATGTCGTTTCCCATGCTACGGTTCCAGAGGCTGCTGACAGGAACCCTCCTGTGACCGTGGCATATATCGATCCTGCCGGGTTTCCGGTAGCTGCATCGTAGCCGGATGTTGCCGAGCCTCCGTTGGTGGCTGTCCATCCCGTGGAATCGGCATCGAATGTCGGGTTGGATATGGCCTGAATCGTTCCGCCGGCACTTGCATTTACGACATCCGCCCATATC
Organism: archaeon; assembly: GCA_024278375.1. GTDB lineage: Archaea > Thermoplasmatota > Thermoplasmata > WALJ01 > WALJ01 > WALJ01. The sequence continues at coordinate 1,007 of JAJRTH010000061.1, forward strand.
TCAACGTATATCCTGTCTCCTGCGGGCACTGTTGCCGACGGTGCCGTGTAGTTCCATGTGAAGAGATGCGAACTCGTGAAGTTAGCGATGTCCTCGTCATCATCCGTTGTCTGGAACAATAGCACGGGTGTTCCTCCGTTGTACTGATAAACCTTAGCATAAAGATATCCGTGGGCAGTATTCGCGTTTGTGACGTAGCCGTACATGTTGAATGTCCAGTTGCCCGCCACATCTACATCGGAACTCATGGGTTGCGTCATCCAAGATATCGTTCCGAGCTGATACTGTCCGACTCCGGTTATGTTGCCGGTCGTCTCTGTCGCACCGGTATCGAGAGGATCGACTGTTAAGTCGGTGAGGTTCTGGTATCCGGCTATTGCCGAGGTTTCTATCTGCAACCACCATTGTATGAACGGTATGCCGCTGAGTTCTACCGTATTGTTGTCTTCATATCCATTTGCGTCCTCCGCTCTGACCACATAGTAATAGGCCGTACCTTCGGTAAGCCCTGTGTCTATGAAGAACGTATTTGTTGTGCTTCCGATCGGAGTGACGAAATTCTCGGCTCCGGGCGCCGTTCCTCTGTATATGTTGTATGTAATCGGTGGTGAAGCATCGGTTGCGGCATTCCACCACAGCCTCAGAGATGTTCCCGTACCAAGGTTTTCCACACCTTGCAAACCGGCAAATGTCGGAGGTAGAATATCCGTGGGCGTTCCGCTTCTCTCTACGGTATTGGTCTCCTCGTTTCCAAGGGCATCCTGAGCGCGTACCACATAATAGTAGGTGGTGCCAGCTGTCAGACCGGTATCCGTCCATGTTATCGGGTCTCCGGGATTTGCCGTTGGCGTGTATGTGGCGGTCGGTGTTGTGAAATCCTGCCCGCCAGAGATTGTGGATCGGTATATGTTATATGTAATCGGATAAGAACCTTCGTTGTCGGTCGCAGCGGTCCAGCTGAGATCAAGGGAGTAGCCAGTGCCTGTGTCTGTAACGCTTTCCAGTCCGGCAAATACGGGCGGAACAGAATCTTCCGCTGCGTTGTACATTATCAGCGCATAATCCTGATCGTTTGTGCCGTCATTGTCCGCATCGGCCACTATATTTGCACCTATGATATTTACCGTATATGTGCCTGCCTCAAGAGATGCTGCCGGAATATAGACGCACTCGACATTGTTCCTGTCATCATATCCGTCACCGTCTGTGTCCCAGGTGGTGCTCGGATTCGTATCGGCCGGGGTCCATCCTCCGCTGAAGGCATTTCCGTGATATATGGCACCACTCGGAGATATCACCTGGAGATCGACATTGTTCTTCAGAGTTACCGCGTCACCGCTAAGTGCATAGATGTCTGTATAGACCAGTGTTATCTTCAGAGGTTCATTCGGGTCAACGTAGGAAATCTCGAAGGTATCGGTCACTCCCGTGGTAAGTTCGCTCTGTTGGTCTTTAAGTACGAAAGGTGCCGGAGGATCTATAATTGTAGGTAAATACATCCTTCCCCAACCCTCATCCTGGTTCGGGATGTCTGCTACACCCATGTCTATCGCCGTGTTTATGAGGAGTCCTTTTACGAGAGCAGGGCTTGGTGCGACACCATATGTGTCCTGATACCATCCATAAACAACTGCTGCACCGCCAGAAACGGTCGGGGTCGCCTGCGATGTTCCAGAGCACCATTCATATCTGCTGTCTTCAGAATAAAGGCCATGCAGATTGGACCCCGTAACTATCGGAGTATGTGTCGAAAGAGTGTCGTGTCCAGGAGCGGCTATATCCGGTTTTATTCTTCCATCATCCGTCCAACCTCTTGAACTGAAACTGGCTATTGTATCAGGATCTGTGGTGCCGGAATCATAAGTGTTTCCATAGGTGCCTGCATCGGGCATATAATTATCCGAGGCCCCTACCGTGATTATATTCTTGGCATTCCCGGGACTGCCTATGGTGTTGGTAAGCGAGCCATCATTGCCTGCCGCAACAACGAGAACCATCTCCTGATTCCCGGCAGTGTTGCTGTCAGCATCTCTGACCGCCGTGTCATAAGCCTGGTCGCTGTCACCGTATGCTCCTCCTGAAGATGACCCCCACGAATTGGAGTGCACTCTGGCACCTCCGGCATAACCGTCCGCAGGAATCAGATAATAATCCGCTGGGCCTATCCATGAACCCGCACTATCGAAAATCCTCTGAGCATATATCTGTGCATTGCTTGCCAGACCCATACCGACATAATAAGGTCCGAAACCAGCATATGTAACTCCTGTTCCATGATAACCATCAGCCGCCATGAGGCCTGCACAGTGGGTTCCGTGGCCATGACCGTCAGACCAGTCTGTAACAGTGGTACCGTAATACATACCTCCTATGACTCTCCCAGTAAAATCTGGATGACCTGCATTACCGACAGTTCCGTCTCCAAGGCCGGTATCTGCAATGCCGACAGTAACACCCGTGGCATTATATCCCAGCTGGTTTACGTAGGCTCCATAATTTCCAAATGCCCTGTAAGGGGTGTTTATGTTGTTATCATCATCAAGAACCCAGGCACCTCCTCCGACTATCTGCATACCTACCTCGTCCATTATGTGAGGCTCGTAATATGGTCCCACATACTGCACATCCTTCAGTTTGGCAATGTTTTCTATGTCCTGCATGCTGGAAACCCTTCCGACCATTCTGTAGCCGTGCACGGTCTTTCCCTGGAACTCCACGTTCATGTAGCTGTACGCCATGTTTGCGCTCAGAATGTTCGCCTTCGAGGGGAGGAACGAAACTTCTATCATATCCGTATCGAAATTCGGGGCTATGCGATATGCTGGATGGTAATAGCCTACCCAGTCAACGAAATCAAGGGCCTCCACTGCCGTCTTCTCCTCCGGCGTCATCCTTACCTCATAGGCATAGTTCGGAATGTAGTTTATTATCTCCGCTCCTCTCTCTTTCAGGGCCGCAATCCAATCGTTGGCTATGGGTCCTATCATGTGCACTATGTAGAGGGTCTCTTCTCCGGCCGCAGGTGGTGTGGCTCTCAGCTGCTCCGGAATTGCCGGCTCTCCCTTCGTAACGTCAAAAGTATATTTATTCACATAGAGTGTTGTCCTTTTCGGGAGTTCGCTGAATATGAGGTCGCTATCTTCCATGTCCTTGAGCATGGACGACTTTATTTTCACCAGAGAAAATTCATCGTATCTGTGGACCACCTCTATTCCGGGCATTGCCTCCATCTTCAATGAGTTCTGATTCTTCAGAAGAACGAATGTATATGTGCCCGTGTCCGCTGTGAGCGCATTACCCTGAAAAAGGAGAGCGCTCCCCGGCAGAACCATCCCGATGGCAATAAGGATGGCCATAATCACCAATATCTTGCTTTTTTCTTTCATTCTTATTCACCTTCTCTCTTTTGTGGATACTCAATACCTTATTTCCCTCATGATATATAAGAGTTTTGGCCGAAAATGTCCAGAGATTTAAAAATTGAGTTTCTATTAATGTGTATCTCACATACAAAATGCAGAAATCTTTAAATAGTGTCCTGTTCTAGTCTGTCATTGTCGGACAAAAGATGTATTACATCTGACCCAAGTCCGTCATAGTATGGCTGTGTGGATTACCATGGAAGACAGCGAGAAAATAACGATAAGGATTCCGAAGCGGGATCTCAGATACATCGACCTGATAATGAAACTGGATAGCTATTCCTCACGGTCTGAGGTAATAAGGGCGGCGATAAGAGAATTTACCGATAACAGGGTGGATTTTCTTCTGGAAAAGATCGAAAAGCTGGAAAAAACAGAGGAAAAGAGGGCAAAATTACTGGCATTTGAAGATAAATACCTTAGAAAATAGGGCGGAGCACATCCCGAAATCCCCATTACGATGAAATACCTCCCCCTTTCTTTTTTTAGCCGAGTTTCAGGGCGAGTTTCTTTCTTACGACCTTCGGTTTCTCTTCGGGGACCAGGGACGTGCCGCATACCTTGCACTTACCAACCCTTCTTGAACAGGGAACATGATATGTCGCACCGCATTTCCCGCATACCACCATCTGCATACCGGGTTTTATCTTTCCGTTACAGAAAGCACATTTCTCCGGATTCTCCGCCGTGACCTCCTGTGGCTGTACGGTTGCCTTCACCTTTTCCTTGGTCTTCAGAGTTTCTTCGGAGGTGAATTCGAATTCCTTTCCGTCGAAGGTTCTCTTTGCAGTAAGAAGGCCTTCCACCTTTATTTCGCCCTCGTTTCGCGCCATTATCTTCACCGGCAACTCTGCGGTACTTCCTTTGCCAAGTTCCTCTATGTCCTTCATCCCCTCCACCTCTATATCTCCCATGACCTCCACATGCACATCCTTTACGGGGGCGTTTCCCTTGTTCGTTATTGCCAGTATTGCTCCTTTCCATTTCCCCTTTTCGAGGGCGTCGGCCTTTATTTCGAGTTCCAGTTTCGGGGTCAATTGACCGGTGATTCTCTTTATCTCCTCGCCGCTTTTCGACAATATCTCATTGGCCTCTTCGGGATTTTCCTCTGCCTTTTCTATGGCCTCTTTGAGCAGCTTCTCTGCCGAAGCGACATCGACGCCGTATTTTTTGGCCTTTGATATCTCAAAGTTTATTCCGTAAGCGCGGTCAACGAACGAGGTGTCCACTTTCATGCTGTCTATCATTCCTCTGGCCCCGTTTGCAAGTCTGAGCGCCTTGGACGGGTCCTTGTCCTTTATCCTCTTGGCCTCTTTGAGTGCAGCCTCCGGCTCCGAGACGTTTTCACCTCTCTTCTTGGCGTACTTTATCTTGGCTTCGGCATAGCCTATTATATCGTCAACATGTTCCAGCAGGGATTTGTCAAGAGATTTGAGAGCGGATTCCATGAGTTTTCTGGCAGCTATTATGTCGCCGGAACTTAGAGCGCTCTTCGCTCTGGTCGCCAGTTCGGAGGCTTCCAGGACCTCTATCTGGTTTTCCCTGGCCTCTTTTAACTTCATATTGAGTTCTTCCATCTCCTGAATTATCTTGTCGTGGACATTCATGATGTCCTGCAGTTTTTCGCTGCCTTCCATCGTGTATTCGAATGCTTTTATGTAGGCACCGGCATCTGCCGCCCCTTCCGCCCTGTTGATCGCCGCCACGACATCCTCCAGGGATATGCCCTTTTTCTTGGCCTCCTCCACCTTCTTTTTGAGGGTTTCTATGGCTTTCTCGGCTATGTCCTTCTGCAGTTCCGCCTTTTCGAGCTCGGCCTCGCTCTGCATGGCGAGGCTCAGTGCCCTCTTGTAGTCCTTTCTTTCAAGTGCATTCTCGGATTGATGAATGAGATTCTCTGCCAGAGATGTGTCCATGCCCGTTTTCTTTGATTTCTCTATCATCTTTACGAAATCTCCGATGACTCTTTTGACCTTGCTTTCTTCGGACTTTTCAACCACTTCCAGACATTTATCGGCAAGTTCCATTGCCTCCTTCGTCCTGTTGGTCTTGAGGGCCTCTATTGCCCTGTCGAGGACTATCTTTGCGTTCCTGACATCGGCCCTTATGCTCTCCGCCTCTCTGATCCTGTTCTGTGCCTCTTTTATCCTCTCGGCGACCTTCTTGCTGACGGTCTTTATCTCGTCTATTATCCTCTGAGCCTCCTCCGCATACCTATAGGCCTCTATGTACTCTCCCTTCGCAAGGGCATCCTTTGCCACCAGGATGTTCTCCTCCGCCTTTTCGACATTTATTCCTATGTCTTTCGCATCGTGTACAAGCGAATCCGCTATCGATATCTTCTTACCTATTGTTTCCTTGAAAGCGCTCTCTATTTCATTCTCCAGAGCGTCGGCTATTTCGCTTCCTTCCTCTGTCTTCCCTTCCTTTATGGCGGCCTTTATCTCATTTATCTTCTGTTCGGCGTTCTCGATGGTTATTCCCAGGGTCTTTGCGGAGAATATCTTGGCCTCGATCATTCTTAACCTGGCATTTAGATCCTCTTTACCTCCTTTTCCCTTGACTTCTTCCATTATCAGCTCCGCAGTCTTTATGGCACTCTCGAAATCGCCTTTTTTAAGGCTTTCTTTGGCCTCCAGCAGTTTTTTTGCGAGCTTGGCCACATTTATGCCGCTCTCCTTGGCCTCCTTTATGGCGCTCTGTGCCGCCGAAACGGTTGATTTTGCGGTTTCGTATACGGCTATTTTCTAATCTATCTTTCTCGTTATTTCATCCGAAATCCTGGCACAGTTGAGATATTTTCCCCTTTTGAACTCGGCCTTCGCCTCTATCAGGGCATCGTGGAACTCCTTAAGGTCTATGCTTCCTTTGAGGGTCTTTATCTTGTTGACCTTTTCCCTCGCCTTGTTGTAGGTCCTCTGTGCCCATCCCTTTGCGAGTTTCTGTGCCATTTCCTTTATCTTCTTGGAGGCTTCGAAGGCCTCGCTGTATTTGCCCTCCTTGTAGAGCGCAAGCATATCCGCCAGTGCATCCTCCAGCTCACCTGTCTCTATGTCCTCGGCATCGATTATCTCCTCCGCGTCCTTCCTAGCCTCTTCAACGCTTTTCTCGGCCATCTCCTTCCCGAGTTCCTTTATCCTCTCCTTTATCTCCCTGAGGGTGGAAAAAGCGGACTGATAATCCCCGAATTCCAGAGATTTCTTTCCCTTAAGAACCATTTTTATCTCTTCGTCCACACTCACATACTGCTTCATCCCCTTCAGAGTCTCCCCGGTTTCTTTGTAAAGCGATGAAAGTGTCTTCTCTATCTTCTCTTTTAGGTCTTTAAGACCGTCTTCCGCCATCTTGCTGGCTTTTTCGAAGTCGCCCTCCTCGAGAGCCTTCTCCGCTTCCTGTATTGCCACCTCTCCCTCCACAACCTCTATTCCCTCCGCCTCTCCCAGTTCGACGAGTTGTTTGCCGAGTTTTATCTTCTCCTTTATGCCTTCGAGTTTGCCCTTTTGAAGGGATTCCTTAGTTTTGAGCGCCAGGGCATAGGCTTTCCTGAAATCTCTCTTGGACAGGGCCTCTTTTACCATGACCAGGAGCTTTTTTGCCTCTTTAGTGTCGCTGCCGGCCTTCTCGGCCTCCGCAAACAGCGTCTCCAGTTCGGAAAGCGTCTCTGTGGTCTTCTGATAGCTATTCAATATGTCATCGAGAACTTCTTCGCATTTCCTGGAAAGTTCCATGGCCTTCTTATATTCCCCTATTTTCAGCGCGTTTCTGGCATCGAGCAATATCTTCTCGGGCTCCGATATGTCCGCCCCGATCTTATTGGCAGCCTTCATCTTTGAAAAGGCCGGGTTCATGGCTTTTACGACCATATTGAACTTGACCTCTTCCACCGTTTTCTTGCCCTTTTCAACGGTCTCTGCGGCCAGCGCAAGGTTATTCTTTTCCAGGTTCTCCTTGGCTTTCTCCACATATCTGAGGATTTCTTAGTAATCGCCACCCATTTCCTTTATTTCCTCCGCTTCACTGGCTATCTCCTCTATACCTGCCGTGAGCGTCACCCGAACGGCCTCTTTGACAACTCTGCCTATCTCCAATATGTCGGATATGGCCTCAGACCCAGGCATTTTTTTGGCCTTTTTCAGCCTATCCTCATAGGGCTTGACATTCTCTCCCATCCTTTCGAGAATAGTTATGTCCAGTTCGGCCTCTGTGGAAAGCCTTTCTATAGCGGCCTCAGCCACATCTTTTAGGGTTTCTCTGGCTTTTTCACATAGAGTGATGACTTCCACAACATCCTCGGATTTCAGCTTTTCCTTTGCTTCTTCCAGGAGCTTCTCGGCCTCCGCTGTATTGGCCACATCTTTGAGGGCGGAAATCAGCTTCTCGGTCTCCTCTATTACAGAGTTCGCAAAGGAGGCAGCCCGCTTTTTCCCGCTCTCTATACCCTCTTCCGCCATCTTTATGGCTATGAAATAGTCGTTGTTATCGATGTACTTCCTTACTTTGTCCAGAATGTCTTTAAGCTCACCTGCACCAATTCCTGCTTTCTCCTCCTTTTCCACCAGAGATTCCAGCAAAGAGACCTTTTCGTCCGATATGGTTTTGACCCCTTCCTTTATCTCCTTTATGACCTCCGCCGACTTTCTGGCGGCATCTCCGAAAAGCCGCTCCCTCATGTGCTTCTGGACCTCTTTAAGTCCGTCTTCGAAGGGCTTGACCTCTATACCAAGTTTTTTCGCTTCCTCAAGCATCTTGTGTATCGTCAGTATGTTGGCTGCGGCCTCTTCTCGGTTCTTTTTTTCCTCTAACGCCTTCTGTTCGAGTTTTTTCTGCAACTGTGCTGGATTTATCGGACTCAATTCGAACACTCCTCTTTACTGGCTCGCAGGGTTTAAAAGCCCTTCCGAGATAAATAGTTTTTGGATTAAGAGATTTTCTTCAGAGCGCTGAACAGTCTTTCGAGACCTCTGTTAACCTCTTCGTCGGTTATTGCGAGGGTTGGCCTCATCCTCAGGCTGTCGACTCCGCTCTTAAGGAGCATGACGCCTTCGGCATAGAGCATCTTCCAGAGTTTGTCCCTTGTCTCCGTATCGGGAAGAGTGAATGCTATCCACCCGCCCGTGGCCCTTATGTTTGTCACCATGGGCTCTTCCGTTTCTTCCAGCAGGGCCTTCTTTATCCTTTCACCCTGCTTTTTCGAGTTCTCTATGAGTCTGTCCTTCTTTATGACCTCTATGTATCTCGTGGATCTCACCATATCTGCAAGGGTTCCACCCCATGTGGAGTTTATCCTGCTGGATACCTTGAATACATTATCCTCGACTTCATCGACCCTTGAATTCACGGCTATTCCGCACTGCTGAACCTTCTTTCCGAATGAAAAGATGTCCGGTTTTACCCCGCCTGTGAGGTGCTGGAACGCCCACCACTCTCCGGTGGCCCAGCCTGTCTGCACCTCATCGAACATCAGCATTATGTCGTTCTCATCCGCAACCTTCCTGAGGAATCTGAAGAAGTCGGGGCTGAAATAGTTATCGCCACCTTCGCCCTGTATCGGCTCTATTATTATTGCTGCTATCCTGTTCTCATTGCGATATATCGCATCTTCTATCTCCCATATCGCCCTTTCCTCATCATCATATTCCACGCTTCCGTTCCTGAAGAACCTTGCTTTGGGATTGTGGACCCTTGGCCAGTCGAACTTCGGGAAGAAGCGGTATTTGTTCGGGTCCGCAGTGTTGGTGAGGCTGAGAATATATCCAAGTCTGCCATGGAATGCCTGCCTGAAATGAAGCACCTTGTCTCCGGGTATGACATCCTTCTCAGCTATGTTCTTCCTGGTCTTCCAGTCGAATGCGACCTTGAGGCCGTTCTCAACAGCGACAGCCCCTCCGTCCACAAAGAAGAAATGCACATAATCCTCGGGTATGACTGTCTTAAGTGCCTCCACGAACTCACCATAGTACTCCGGATAAAGGTCGGAAAGAGCCCACCTTATGTCCGAGGCGGCCATGAGCTTTTTCAGGTAATCCGGGTCCTTCATGGCGGGATGATTGTAGCCCAGAGTAAGACTGCCGAACTGATTATAACCGAGGTCGAGCATCTCCCTTCCGCTGTTCTTGTCGTAGATTATCGCTCCGTGGCTCTTTTCAAGGTCCGGAACTATCTCAAAGCCATCCACAAGCACTCTTGACTTTATCTTCTCAATGGGATTTCCGGTCATGGGAGCGCCTAAAAGGAGGGGAGATATAAGGGTTTTCTATGGATTGTAAGCTGTTCTTTCTAGGAGCAGAGCGAGAGCCTTCATATCTTTCATGGAATAACCGACAGAGAGTATGCTCCCCCCAATCAAACAAAGGTCTTCGAGCCAGCCGCTTGCTTCAGTTTCCACACGCTCCGAAATCACATTCATATCTCTATCAAGGATGGTTACATACGGCACAGCCTCGAAATCGCCAACGAGAATCACCCCATTCCGATGGGCTTTAATCCCTGTAATGACTCCCGTGCCCATGATATTTTCAATCATATCTCCATTTCCGGAAATCTTTGCAGCATAGGCCTCTCCGTACTTTTCACCGGATACGAATAATTCGCCGTCCGAGAAATCGATGGAATATATCTGGACATCATCGAGCTCCGCAATCGTCACATCTATTCCAGGGTTTTCACCTATTTCCACTATTCTCCCATGCCATTTCCCTTTATGCAGAAAGGAATGGGCCATTAAATTTCCGGATATTCCGCCTACGAGTACGTTCTCATACGGTCCATAATACCTCTTTTTAAGTGTATTGAGTCTATAATCCGTTACCATGAGGAATATGTATTTTTCACCCTTTCTTTCTGTTTCTCCCATACATATTATCTCATCTCCAGACCTTACAATGGAATATATCGCATCGTTGTCTCCAAGCTCATAGGTCCTTTCAAGCACCGGATTTCCTTCTCTATCCGTTCTGAGCATGTATGCTTTCCAGCCGCTACCACCATGCTCTGTGGGAATTCCGCAGGCATTTCCGGCTATGAGATATCCGTTCCTTTCCCTTAGAATGGCGTTGGCCTCACAGTTGCAGTGCATCTCATGCGTCTTTTTCCACAGGATTTTTCCGCCGATATCCATCTCTGCAAGCACAATCCCGTATTTTCCGTTGAGATTGAAGGTTCCAAGGAGAATTGCAGCATTGCCATTCGCAGTGCAGGCGGTCCATATGCTGTCCTCGCCAATCCTTTGCTTTATCAGTGTTCTTTTCATCCTTCATTCAAAGTAGAGCAGGTATATGAGATTCACCCCAGCAAAACGATTAAAGCCCCCACACATCCCCCTTCCGTGAAGTCCATAATCCTCTCCACCACCTATGAGCTCTCCGAGCTCAAAGAGCTTCTGAGAACCCTGGAGATGGAAGCGGAGCGCATATTTGTTCAGGAAAGGACCCCTCATCCAAGGTTCTTTCTGGGCACAGGAAAGATCGAGGAAGTCAAGGAGTATCTGGAAGAGCGCGGAGATGTGGAAGCTGTGGTGGTTAACGCGGAGCTTAAGCCCGCACAGCTCTATTATCTGGAAAAACAGCTAAAAAGGAGGGTTTACGACAGAATAAACCTGATACTTGAGATATTCATGAAGAATGCGCACAGCAGGGAGGCAAAGCTTCAGGTGGAGCTCGCTGAGCTGAGATACCAGATACCCTTCATAAGGGAGTACATACACAGCGCGAAGAAGGGAGAGCATCCGGGTTTCATGGCTGGTGGGGAGTACGCGGTGGATGATTACTACCTTTTCATAAGGCGAAGGATAACAAGAATACAGAGGGAGCTTGAGAGGATAAGGAAGGACAGGGAGGCCAAGAGAAGGGCAAGGAGGAAGAAGGGATTCTATCTCGTTTCGATAGCTGGATACACCAATGCAGGAAAAAGCACGCTTTTGAATGCTCTGACAGGTGAAAGGGTTCTTGTGGAGGACAGGATGTTATCCACGCTTTCCACAACCACCAGAAGGATAGACTCCAAGAGGAGGATACTTGTTACCGACACCGTGGGTTTCATAAAGGACCTGCCACCATGGATGGTGAGTGCTTTCAGAGCCACTCTTGAAGAGGTTTTTGAATCGGACGCTCTCCTTCTTATACTAGACGCCTCGGACCCTCCGGACATCATGGAAAGGAAGCTCAGGGCATCGGAGGATGTTCTTTTTCCGGATATAGGTGGAACGCCCATAATCCTTGTGCTGAACAAGATGGACAGGATATCCAGAGATGAGATGGAAATGAAAATCAGCATGATAGACTCCGGAAAATACCGCTCCGTTGTCCCGATATCCGCGCTCTCCGGCGAAAACCTGGATGCTCTGGTTAAGGAGATAGAGAGGGTGCTGGCATCCGAGATAGGAATGGAGATAGAGCTTCCGAATTCCCCTGAATCCGAGGCGCTCCTCAACTGGCTTTATGAGAACACCGTGGTGGTGAAGGCGGAGCGCTCCTCATCCATCAGGGTAAGGGTTGAGTGCAGCGAGGAGATGAAGGAATGGGTGGAGAAGAGGGTCGAAGAGGTTAATGGAAGGGTTCTGGGTGTTCACAGATTGTGAACGAAATGTTCATATATTGGAAGCACTTTGCTTCCAAATCGTGAACAGAAACGTGGTTGTAAAAATACTCGGAAATCCGAAAAGAATGGCACTTTTAGAGGAAGTTCTGTTTTCAGATTCTCCGATTAAGGTGAACGAGATAGCAAAAAATAAGAAGATGAGCTCTGGATTTGTATCAAAGTATTTACAAAATCTCAAAAAAATTGGTGTTGTGAAAAAAAGGAAAGAAGGCTATGTTGTAATGGAAAATCCAGTCACTCGCTCCCTGAGATTGTTGCTGAACTCGTTGCTTTTTCAGAAAATAAACTTAAAAAAATATATGATTCAAGGATCGGGCGTATATGGAAGCTGGGCAAGAGGTGAGAACAAAAGAGGTAGTGATATCGATATATGGATTTTTTCCGAGAGGAAGATGGGTGAAGAGGAGATTTCTGAAATTTCTGCGGAAATCCGGAAAAAAACCGGCTCTGAAGTCGACCTCATGGCACTGAACCCTGAAAAACTCTCAGATTTACGGAAAAATGAAAGACTTTACTGCTCTTTGCGTGAAGGCATTGTAATATATGGAAAGGGTCTGGATGAACTGGAAAGATTGTATTCGTAAAGGATTGCTCAAAAAGATGTCGTTCTCAAGCTCGGATGTAGAGGTGAGTATGGAGCGCTCTGAAAGATGGTATGCTGAATGTGAGATGAACATAAACGCAGGTGCGTATAACTCTGCTATAGCTTCGGCCTATAATGCCATGTTTCACGCAGCACGGACTGTGCTGTACGCTTTAGGTTATAGAGAAAAGAGCCATTACTGCGTTGCAAGATTTCTGGATTCTCTTGTGGAAAAGGGACTGCTGGAGGAAAAATGGGTTAACATGCTGGACAGAGCGAGGAATGTCAGGCATGCGGACCAGTATAACATCGATTTTGTATCGACCAAAGAAGACGCAGAAGCCATGATGGAAATGGCGAATTCGTTTATAGAGAGGATGAAAGAACTTGTGAAGGAAATCCGCAGGATAGAGATTAATGGAAAATGATATATATCTGAAGTGAAACCCCAGCTGCAGCAAGCTACGGGATAGGAATTAAAAATAAATACCTCATTCCATTCATGGTCATGTTCGAAATAACAGAGGTTCATGCCAGGGAAATCCTGGATTCAAGGGGAAATCCGACGGTTGAAGTGGAGATTTACGCTGGAGAGTACATGGGAAGGGCATCGGTTCCTTCGGGAGCATCCACAGGAAAAAGGGAGGCCGTGGAGCTCAGGGATGGGGATGAGAGGTTCCACGGTAAAGGAGTGAGAAAGGCCATAGAGAACATAGAGAAAAAGATTGCTCCCAGGCTAATAGGTATGGATGTTCTGGAGCAGAGGAAGATAGACCTGATGCTCATAGCTCTGGATGGCACCGGGAACAAATCGAATCTGGGCGCAAATGCGACCCTTGGAGTGTCCCTGGCCGTCGCACGCCTCGCTTCCTATCTTTTAGAAATGCCCCTTTACAAGTACCTTGGGGGAACGAACGCCCACATACTTCCAGTACCATTCATGAACGTCATAAACGGGGGAGCGCATGCGGGAAACGAGCTTTCGATTCAGGAGCACATGATGGCGCCTGTGGGTGCAAAGAACCTCAGTGAGGCGGTCAGGATGGGCTCGGAGGTCTACCATCAACTGAGGGAGGTGCTGAAGAAGAAATACGGCAGGAATGCCATAAATGTCGGGGATGAAGGAGGTTTCGCACCGCCGATGAAGGATATAGAGGAGCCTTTCGAGGCTATAACACAGGCGATTGAGGAGATGGGATACTCCGAGAAGGTCATGATTGCCACCGATTCAGCGGCCAGCAACTTCTATAAAGATGGGAAATACATTGTTCAGGGTAAGGAATACACTGCAGGACAACTCATCGATGTCTACTCCGATCTGATATCGAAATACCCGATAATCTCGCTGGAAGACCCGTTTGCTGAGGACGACTGGGATGCCTTCATCGAGATAACCGCCAAGCTAGGTAACAGGGTCCAGATAGTCGGAGACGACATATTTGTCACCAATCCGAAGCTCATAAAACAGGGCATAGAAAGAAAGGCTGCCAATGCTGCTCTCATAAAACTGAACCAGATAGGTACCGTGACGGAGACCATAGAGGCGGTGGAGATGGCACACAGGGCAGGATGGAATACGATGGTATCTCATCGCTCTGGAGAGACGGCGGATGATTTCATAGCCGACTTTGCTGTTGCGATGAACACGGGTCAGATAAAGAGTGGGGCTCCCTGCAGGGTTGATAGGGTTGAGAAGTACAACCAGCTCATGCGCATAGAGGAAGAATTGAGAGATAGCGCCGACTATGGAAAAGGATAAATAGACATCCGGCATAGTCTCCGTGAATAGGATGATGAGTGCCCCTAAAAAGCCAATGATGCCCAGAAAAGGGCTCATAAATGGAACTCCTTGCAGAGAAGCTCGGAATATGAGAAAAAGAGACCTTGTCAGGGAGGAGATGCGCGGACTTGTCATCGGTGGTATTTTCGGTATCTTTATGATTGCTCTCTCGGTGTTGTTTTTGACGGGATTGTACCAGGCGCTGTTGCCATAGGGTGAGCGGATGGTAAGAGCCTTTATTGCCATAGACATAGGGTCGAACAAGATGATTGCTTCGCTTCTCGAGGAGTTGGAAAAAAAGTCGGTGAGGTTGAAGGCTGTAGAGATGGAGAGCATGCATATAACATTGAAGTTCCTCGGCGATATCGACAGAAAACAGTTAGAGACCGTCTCGAAGGGTATGGAGGTTCTCGAAGATTTTGAGGCATTCTCCGTTTCCATGGAAGAGGTGGGAGCATTTCCTTCCGTTAAAAGACCCAGGGTGATATGGATAGGAATCAGAGATCGTGGAATTCTTAAAAGGGTGTGGGGCGAGATAGAAAATGCCGCGGAGAGTGCCGGAATAGAGAGAGACGACAGAGTTTTCTCCCCTCATATTACACTGGCTCGTATTAAAGACCCGAAAAATTCCTGGAAACTCAGGGACTTCATGGAAAAGCACCGGAATGATTCTTTCGGAGATATCAAAGTTGAAGAAATAAAACTCAAAAAGAGCGTTCTGACCCCGCATGGACCGATATATTCGGATATCTTTACCGTAAAGCTGAAAAATAATGTTGTTTAAAGGGTTTGAATATCTGTGTTTAGTATTGGTCCGCGTTTTCGGTGCTCTCCTCGTCTGCGGGGATGTGCTCCGTCTCGGTGTTTTCCGTCGGCATTATCGGCATTTCCTCGGGAGCGCTCTCAACTGGCTGCTGAGGCGTTTCTACGGGCATTCCCGGACCTCTCTTTCTCCTCTTAGCAAGAAGGGCGGCGGCGATACCTCCGAGTATCAGAATGCCCATCAACAGATATAGAATCGGAAATTCGGCCGGTTTTTCGGCTTCCGGAAGCTCTACCTCGGGGGAGGTCGTAGTCTCTCCCGGTGTTACTTCGACATATATTGTTTTGGGTTCGTATCCTGCCTTCGAGATGGTAATGGTGCGGTTGCCTGCATGCGCCTGTATGCTGAACTCTCCGTTTTCATCGGTCGTGGCTGTTTCTCCCGTGTCGAGAGATATGAGAGCGCCTGCAATTGGATTTCCGTTCTCATCCACCACCCGACCCGCAATGGTTCCGATATCTGTGGTCGTGAATGGCAATGTATATATCAATGGATTTCCCACAACGTCCGAAGCGTTGATGCGCAGGACATAGGTCGTGCCATAGGCGAAATCGTTATGGGTCATTGTGAGCACCGTATTGTTCTCTGACCATGACAGAACCCACGCTCCAGGGTTCGGAGACCAGGAATACGAGAACGAAGAAATGTCCATCGGTTCGGAGAAGCGTATTGTCACCGTCGAGGATATGTTAACACCGACTGCGTTCTCCGCCGGAATCGTTGATATCACCTCGGGTGCTATTGCATCCACGGTGAATGTGACGGTAGCCGTATTAAGAAGGCCGGCATTGTCGGTGGCTCTGACATCCACCGTGTGTTCTCCGTCGCTAAGTCCGGTAATAAGATAGGTCGTGTTAATATCCACGTTTATCCATATGCCTCCGTCAACTCGTATCATATAGCGGTCTATGCCCGAGGTCGTATCGCTTCCCGTCCATCTCACCTCGACATCCGGACCATTGAGAGAACTGTCCGAAGGTTCTGTTATCCGTATATCTGGGGCGGTCGTGTCTGTGGTGAAGGTCACGGATGTGCTGTTGGTGTTTCCCGCATTATCCACGGCCCTGACGTACACTGTGTGCTCTCCATCGGAGAGAGAGGCGAAGGCATAACTGGTATTGGTTCCAGCGATGTTCCATAATCCGTTGTCTATTTTTATTTCATAGTGATTTATTCCGCTTGTGCTATCATTACCTGACCATCTCACAACCATACTGTCTGAGGCAGATATATATCCATCATATGGCGAGGTTATGACGACTGTCGGAGCTGTCGTATCCGTTATAAAGGAGACGGAATCCGTTGTACTCTTCCCTGTTAGGTCGAAAACCCTGACATCGACCGTATGATTTCCATCCTCCAAAGAGGAAATTGTATAACTGGTGTTCAATCCTACGTTTATCCACGCACCACCATCTATCTTTATCTCATAGCGCTCTATACCGGAGCCCGTATCACTCCCTGTCCATTCCACGGTTACATACAATGCGCCCAAGATGGCTCCAGAAGCCGGAGAAGTTATGTTTATACTCGGTGCTTCGGTGTCGACTATGAAAGTCACCGTATCCGTGTTCTCGTTGCCGGCATTGTCTGTTGCCCTGACATCCACTGTGTGCTGTCCTTCAGTGAGGTTTACATACGTGTGGTTCGTTGCCGTTCCGACATCCGTCCAGTTTCCGCCGTCAATCCTTATCTCATATCGATTTATTCCGGAAAGAGTATCGTTACCGACCCATGTTACTGTCACCGAAGTGCTCTCTACTATGTCTCCATCGGAGGGGGAAGTTACGTTTACTTCGGGAGGAATCGTATCCCCTATGGCATACAGGTTGTTGTCATTCGAGCCTATATATATAATACCATTAACTATTGCCGGTGAGGAAACGACGGGTGCGCCAGTATTGTAGTTCCAGAGTTCCGTTCCGTTCGGATTTATGGCATATATTCTGCCGTCGTTCGAGCCCACATAGATGGTTCCGTCAGCCCCTATTGCCGGGGAGGATGTTATGTTTCCGCCGGTGGTGAAGTTCCATCTCTGGGAGCCGTTCGGGTTCAGGGCATATATTCTGCCGTCGTTCGAGCCCACATAGATGGTTCCGTCAGCCCCTATTGCCGGGGAGGATGTTATGTTTCCGCCGGTGGTGAAGTTCCATCTCTGGGAGCCGTCGGATGTGTTGACCGCATATATCTTCCCGTCCATGGAGCCGAAATACGTTGTATTGCCGAGAGATATCGATGGGGAGGAGACTATCGAATCTCCTGTTGAGAAGGTCCCGATAAGTACGCCGTTCGAATCCAGGGCATACATGTTCCCATCATCACAACCGACATATATCGCACCGTCCGGAGCTATTGCCGGGGAGGATGTTATGTTTCCGCCGGTGGTGAAGTTCCACCTGTATGTGCCGTCTGGGTTTATTGCATGGAGAGCGCTGTCATTAGCTCCAACATAGATGGTTCCGTCTGAACTTATGACAGGAGAGGAATATACAGGCTGTGTAAGGTTTGTCGCCCATTTGAGGGTCCCGTTCGGGTTCAGGGCATATAGGTATCCGTCTTCGGAGCCGAAATATATTGTTCCGTCCTGTGCCACGGCAGGAGATGTCGGAATCGGAGTGCCCAGATTGTAGTTCCAGAGTTCCGTTCCGTTCGGATTTATGGCATATATTCTGCCGTCATTCGAGCCCACATAGATGGTTCCGTCAGCCCCTATTGCCGGGGAGGATCTCACATCGGCACCGGTAGAAAATCTCCAGTAGAGGACTGGCAAGGCCGATCCATTGTACTGGCTTTGGCCCGTATGCAGGACATCATGACGGAACATCGGCCACGGAGTATCGGCAAGAGATGTGGGGATGGTTCCGTATGGGAAGATGAGCGGGTAATGATCCACGCTGCTTCCATATACCGAATGTTCGGTGTCCCCGATTCCGTCGCTTCCGTATATGTTCTGATTGGGGCCGGAATAATAATCGACACCACCGTAGTTATTCCAGTAGTTTCCACCGTCAGGATAGGAGAGATTCCAGATACCGCTACTGACCGATTCATAAACGTTCTTGGTGTTCATGAAGTTGTTGTGGTATATCTCATACCCACTGGAGCTATAAATGTATATTCCATATGTGGTGGAAGAGGCTATCGTATTGGCCACCACTTTATTGAAATTTGAGTACTGGAGCATCAATCCATACTGATTGTCAGAAATTTGGTTGCCATGTATCTGGCCATAGTCGGAGTATAAGAAATAAATGCCATACCAGCTTCCTGCGTATGTGTTGTTAAGTATCTCATAGTTGTCCGCATACCGGAGATAGCCGCCGGACTGGACATTGTTGGAGAAGACATTGTTGGAGATTGTGAGGTAATCCGATCCGTAGACATATATGCCATAATAATTCGAAGAAGCATTGTTGTGCGAGACCGCCGTCCTATCTGACCAATATATCTGTATTCCCTGATAATCCGTTAAAGTCACAGTGTTCTCTGTTAATACAGAGTCGGGAGAGTAATATACGTAGATTCCGCGAAAATTCCCTTTCAATACCGAGTCCGCCACAGCACTCATCTCTGAAAAGTATAACTGGACCCCGTAAAAGCTGTTTGAAAAGAATTCCGAATTCGATATGTTCGTCCATGGCGACTGGAAAGCATAAATGCCGTATCTGTTGAAAGAAGCGTTGGTTCCGGTGATGTTGTTACCTTCGGAGTAGTAGGTGTATATGCCATACTGAGTGTTACCGGAGCTTATCAGATTATTTATCCTGTTGTTGGAAGAATACCCCATAAGAAGGCCGACGGTTCCGTTGCTGAGGTTCTGATTCTCAACGACTATGTTCTGGCAGTTGGCCAGTATAACCTCTCCAGCACCTGGTGGGATAGTGCCGCCGTTCTGATTCGCCCAGTAATA
>JAJRTH010000062.1 GCA_024278375.1 archaeon
ATGCCGGGCTCAGCATACCGAGCGTATCCGGTCTTGAGAAAGGATACATAAAGAAGGAGATGGCTGTTGCAGTGGAGCCCTTTGCCACCGACGGTGCGGGATACATTGTTTCGGACAGAAATCCGGGGATATATCGGATATATGACCCGAATATGCCGATAAAGGAGGAAAAGCTCAGGGAGTTCTTCCAGGCACTCGGTGAGAACTTCGGCTCGTTGCCCTTCGCCCAGAGATGGTGCTTCGATATCGATAGAAAAGCCGACAAACTCCTGAAGAGCCTTGTAAGAAAGGGATATATACACTCCTATGATGTTCTTGTGGATGCCGAAAAAGGCACAGTCTCCCAGAAGGAGCACACGGTGCTTGTCCTGAATAACAGGACCGAGATAACAACGGAGGCATAGGATGGATTACGAGAAGCTCGGGCTCAAGGTCGGACTTGAGATACATCAGCAACTCAGGACCCACAAGCTGTTCTGCTCATGTCCTTCGGAGCTTGTGGATTATCCCGGAAAGGAGTTTGTGAGAAGGCTCAGGCCAACGCAGAGCGAGATGGGGGAGATTGACCGGGCTGCGCTCCAAGAAGCGATGAAGAAAATGGTTTTCAGATATCAGAGCGCCAACACCTGTCTTGTTGAAGCGGATGAAGAGCCACCTCATGAGGTGAACCGTGAGGCTCTCCACATCGTGCTGACTGTGGCCAAGATGATGGGCGCAGAGGCCGTGAAAGAGGTCCATTTCATGAGAAAGATAGTCATAGACGGTTCAAATACAACTGGATTTCAGAGGACCGCGCTCATTGCCATGCACGGCTCGATAGATGTCAACGGAAGGAAGATAGGGATACCCACAATATGCCTGGAGGAGGATGCTGCGAGACCTGTGGAGAGCGAAAAGAAGGGAGAGAGGCTTTACAGGCTCGACAGGCTGGGAATACCGCTGATTGAGATTGCAACGGCCCCTGACATCCACACCCCAGAGGACGCGAAGCTCGCTGCCAGAACTATAGGCTCCATACTCCGCTCCACGAAGAAGGTCAAAAGAGGGCTGGGGACCATCAGACAGGACCTGAACATATCGATAAAAGGAGGTGCAAGAATCGAAATAAAAGGGGTTCAGGAACTGGACATGATACCGCTCTATGTTGAGAATGAGATTGAAAGGCAGCTCAGGCTCATAGAGGTCGCTGAGGAACTAAAGAGAAGGGGTGCTAAGGTCGAGAGGAAAATCCATGACCTCACGGAACTATTCAAGGACACTGAATCGAAGATCCTCAGGGGAGCCTTCCGAAGGGGCGGAAAGGTGCTTGCGGTAAAGCTTCCCGGATTTGCCGGGCTTCTCGGTTCAAAACCCAGAGAGAGCGAAAGAAGGCTCGGACCCGAGTTCGCACAGTATGCCGCTGTCGCCGGTGTGAGAGGCATATTCCACTCGGATGAACTTCCGGCATACGGAATAACGGAAGATGAGGTCGAGAAAGTAAGGAAAATACTGAAAATCGGGGAGAACGATGCGTTTGTGCTTGTTGCGGAAAAGGAAGAGGTTGCGAGAAATGCCCTGGATATGGTGCTTCGGAGAGCGGAGATGGCTTTTGACGGAGTTCCCGAGGAAACCAGGGATGCAAAAGGGGATGGAAAGACAAAGTACAGCCGCCCTCTCCCCGGAAAAGCCAGGATGTATCCCGAAACGGATGTGCCGCCGGTGTATATCTCGAAGGGAATGATGGAGAAGATTCCCGTGCCTGAACTCAGAGAGGAAAAGGTTGAGCGCTTCGTAAGGGAATACGGCGTAAGTCAGCAGGATGCCAGGCAGATAGTTGACGAGGAGAAAGACGAGATTTTCGAGTGTCTGTCCAGGGAATACGGGATGCCGAAGATAGCGCTCCGCGCTCTTATCCAGATACTCCCTGAAATCGGAGAGATTGATGACAGAGCCCTCCATGATGCGTTCAGAGCCCTGAAAGAAGGAAGGTTCTC
Source organism: archaeon (assembly GCA_024278375.1). GTDB lineage: Archaea > Thermoplasmatota > Thermoplasmata > WALJ01 > WALJ01 > WALJ01. The sequence continues at coordinate 1,974 of JAJRTH010000062.1, forward strand.
TAAGGAAGGGCTTGAGCCCGTGCTCAGGAACATGGCCCAGGGCATGAGCATAGATGAGGCCATAGAGAAGGCAGGACTTGGAATGATGAGCGAAGAGGAGGCGATGGAGCTTGCTCGGGCCCTTGTGAAGGAAAGGATGGATTTCGTGAAACAGAGGCAGATGGGAGCGCTTGGGCCTCTCATGGGTCCCTTCATGGGAAAGGTCAGGGGAAAGCTCGACGGGAAGAAGGCGAGCGCAATTCTGAAAAAGGCCATAGAGGAAGTCCTATGAAACTTATCAAACGGGGTGCCGAGGCAGAGCTGTATCTCACCGAATTTCTGGGAAGAAGGGCTGTTCTGAAAAGGAGAATTCCGAAAGGTTACCGGATAAGGGAACTTGACGATAAGATAAGAGCGGAGAGGACCAGGGCCGAGGCGAGAATAATCCATAGGGCCAAAAAGGCAGGGGTCAGGACTCCAGTTCTCTACGATATAGATGTACAGGAGATGGAGATAACCATGGAGTATCTGGATCTTCCTAGGGTGAAGGACGCTGTGGGAACAATGGATGATGCAGAGAAAGGGGGGCTTGCGGAGGAAATAGGAAAAACAGCGGCAAGGCTCCATTCTGCAGGAATCGTCCACGGCGACCTGACCACATCCAACATGCTGATTTATGGGGGCGAGATAGCTCTGATAGACTTCGGGCTTGCTGAGATCACGAAGGAAAGGGAGAGGATGGCGTCGGATTTGAGGGTCTTAAAAGAAGGATGGCGGAGCGCTCACTATGAAGATGAGGACTTGGTTGATATCATATTCCAGAGCTATGAAAATGCATGGGAGGGGGGGAGAGAGGTTCTCAGGATGCTTGAGAAAGCGGAGGGAAGAAGAAGATATGTGAAAAGGAATTAAACGATTCCCCATGCATGCTCCGCGTTTCCAACGAATGGGCCCACGTCATCTATCGTGATTTTACCGGATTTTCCCTTTATCTCGAACTCCTCCACGAATGCCGGATATTCGTTGTAAACAAGAACCGTGCTGAGTATCCCCAGCCAGGGCTGTTTTATCTGCCAGTAGGCCCTGGAGTATGTGCGAATCCTGGCCTTTATGGTCTCATTTCCGTTGTCTCCTTCGAGAACGAATATGGGCAAGTCTTCTTCATATTCTCTTTTCACTTTAACGCCCTCGAAGGTATGGTATTTTTTCTTATCTGGGTCGTAGTACTGAAGATTGTTCGACAGATGCTTTTCTCCCCAGTCCCATATGCTCTTATGCTTCAGCCCCCTCCTGAATATGGGCATGCCTATGTGCGGCATGAAATAATCCATGTACTCTCCGTTCGGCCCGTGATACACTCCCCAGTACCATGGGGATGTGGGCGAGTTTATCCTCACTTTCTGGAAATACGCAGTGCCCTCTACCTCTTCCACTCTCTTTCCCAGGGCTATGCTCCCCTGTGCTTTCAGACCCCTTATCTTGTACATCTTGTATCCTAGGTTCACCAGATACTGCCTCCCGCTCCTAACTGCCCGGGAAAGCTCCGGAGTCCAGAAGGCTATCCTGAGGTCTATGTCCATGCCTGCATCTCTGACCTTCAGGCGATACCCATCGTTCTCATAGCTGAACATGGAGGATATGTTCTCCGTGGTCCTGACCTCTCCGTATTGTTCATTCCATTTCGCAATCACATCAGACCTTTCCTGGAAGAGAGGGTCGTGCATCTCCTTACCGTCATAGTACCATGCTGCGCTCAACCCCGGAAACTCCACGCTGTTTTTCTTTTTCACTATGTCTCCGTTCCTTCTCCACTCCTTTCCGTTCACATGCACTTTCTTCGCATTGCGGGTCGCCCAGAGCACCATGAACTGCTTTGTCCTCAGAGGATCATCGGGATTCCTGAAGAAGAATATCCACCAGTACCACCACCATGTCCTGCGTTTAACCTCGTGTGAGCGGTCTATGTCCCAGATTTCCGGGTTGTGCATGTAGGAATAGGCCATGCTGCACCAACGCGCGGAGAATAATAAAGTTTCAGGTAAAGCGCTAAGAGTTTAGAGTACACTTATTTTCGCTTACTTTCAGCCTTTAGATCTCTAAAGGCCTCTCTCCAGAGATGCTTAGGAGCGCATCTCTGTTGATAAACCCATCGCCAATCCCTCCTTTTTCGTCATTCTCTGAAATTGAGAAAAAGAGCCCTAACAGGGACTCTTCGGGAGCTTTCCGAAGGAAAGCTTCGGAAGGAGCTTCTCCTATTTCGAGCCGGGGAGCACCATGCATTCTGTTGTTGTACCATGAAACGAATTCGTGGATTAGTTGAATCTCCATCTGTGTCTATCATATTCCAGCTAGGTAAAGAGGGAGAAATAATTTCCGTACTCTACATTTTCTTGTTACCCCCCAACCTATAAATATCCAAAACAGATGCCGTTACATGAAAGCGGTCATAATGGCAGGCGGCCTGGGAACCCGGCTCAGACCCCTTACCAACGTGATGCCAAAGCACATACTTCCGATACTCGGAAAACCGATGATAGAATATGTGATCAACTCGATGGTCTCAGCCGGCTTTGACGATATAATCCTGACGACCGGACACATCCACGAAAAGATAGTGGAGGTCGTGGGAGATGCCACGCAGTACGGTGCCAGAGCGCTCTATTCCATCGAATCGAAACCTCTCGGAACGGCTGGCTCGGTAAAAAGGGTGAGCGCTTTTCTGGATGACACCTTCATCGTGGGGAGCGGAGATGTCCTTGCTGATGTGAACCTCAGGGAGCTCTATGAATTCCACAAAAAGAAGGGTGCGATGGCCACTATGGCCCTGACAGAGGTCGAGAACCCAACCGAGTACGGAATAGTGGGGCTGGATAATAACTCCAAAATCGTCAAATTCAAGGAAAAACCGCTGGAATACGAGGTGTTCTCGAACCTCATAAACGCAGGCATATATGTCCTCGAGCCCGAAGCCCTTGACTATGTACCCAAAGAGACCATGTTCGACTTCTCAAAGAACCTCTTCCCCGTGCTACTCGAGAAGGGCGTTCTCTACGGGATGCCGATAAAGGGCCTGTGGAGGGATGTGGGCAGACCTGCCGATCTGATAGGAGCGCACATGGATATAGCGGAAAGAAAGGGCAGAATACTGAAAGGCACTCATGACGGGGCGATGATGGAGGGCGCATGTTATCTCGCTGAGACTGCAGTGGTAGAAGAAGGGGCTGTCGTCAGAAACTCCTTCATTTACAACGATTCAATCGTTAAAAGGGGAGCAGTCGTGGAGAATTCCATTGTATTTGATGGCTCCGTCGTAGAGGAGAACGTAATCCTGAAGAACAGCATAGTGTTCTGGAATACCTTCCTGAACCCGGATTCGGTGCATGAATATGAGATTATAGCACCTCCGGGGGTGGGCGAATGAGACTTTTCGGCACAAACGGTGTCAGAGGAGTATCCAACGAAGATATGAACCCCGAGCTCGCCCTCAAGCTGGGAAAGGCCATAGGAAGCCATCTAGAGAAAGGGAGTACGGTGGCAATAGGCATGGACCCCAGGACCTCAGGTGAAATGCTGAAATCTGCCTTGATTTCCGGGCTGCTTTCCTCGGGAATCGAGGTCATCGATACGGGGATGCTTCCCACACCTGCCCTTCAATACTACGTCAAACACAGCGAGTGCTCCGCCGGAGTGATCATAACCGCATCGCACAACCCTCCGAAGTTCAACGGAATCAAGGTCGTAGCCGGCGATGGTACGGAGCTTCCCAGGTCGGAGGAGGAAAAAATAGAGGAAAGATATTTCAATAGGAGGTTCAGAACGGTCGGATGGACCGAGATAAGGGGTGTTAGAACCGAGACTGGAGCCAGGGAACTCTATATCGACGGCGTTGTTTCCATGGTCGATGCGAAAATGATTGGGGAAAGGAGATTCACCGTTGTCCTTGACTGTGCGAACGGTGCATCCACGGTTACCAGCCCATATATACTGAAAAAGCTAGGTTGTCGGGTGATTTCTCTAAATGCTCAGCCGGACGGTGCGTTTCCCGGACATGAATCCGAACCCTCACCGGAAAATCTGAAGGACCTCACGGAGATCGTGAAGGAGAGCGGTGCGGATATCGGCATAGCCCACGACGGAGATGCTGACAGGGTGATTTTCGTGGATGAAAAGGGAGAATATGTATACGGGGATGTCTCTCTTTCAATCGTTGCAAAGTACATCATAAAAGAGAAGGGGGGAATAGTGGTAACTCCGGTAAGCTCATCCAGTTCCGTAGAAGATGTGGTGAAGGAAAACGGTGGGAAGGTGGTTTATACGCGAGTTGGAGCGCCCATAGTAGCAAGAAAAATGATTGAGATTGGTGCAAGCTTTGGCGGAGAGGAGAACGGTGGCCTCATCTTTCCAGAACATCAGTACTGCAGAGACGGTGCGATGGGTGCCGCAAAGATGCTCGAAATAATGGCGAAAACAGGGAAAAGGCTTTCGGAACTTGTAACCGAGATTCCGAAGTATGCTCTTTATAAAACAAAGATGGAGTGTCCCAATGAACTGAAGGAAAAGGTTCTGGAGATTTCAGCCGAGAAAGCCGGAAACGATGACAGAATCGACAGGACGGATGGCCTCAAGATATACACTGCTGAAGGTTGGGTTCTCATAAGGCCCTCCGGAACCGAACCAATATTCAGGATATTTGCCGAATCCATGGAAATCGAAAAATCCAGAGAAATGGCCGAAACATGGAAATCGATTCTCAAAAAAATAGTTAAAAGTGGGTAATAAGTTTATTCTTCTTCCAGTTCTTCTACTTCTTCGAGCTCTTCTTCCAGCTCTTCGTCGGTCTCTTCCTCTACCTCTCCGTATTCCTCCTCGCCTTCCTCGGTCTCTTCCTCGCCTTCCTCTTCACCGGATTTCCTTTGCCATATAGCGAGGAACAGAAGAATTATTCCTATGACTGTAAGAGTTGCTCCGCCGCCTAGACCATATGCTCCGATGGTATCGACGCTCTGTCCGCCTACGAGTCCCATTATAACGCCCATGGGGCCTGTGATAAGCACAAGCACCAGCCCTATCCAGAAGAAGAGCTTGTTCTGCACAAGGAGCGGTTCCTGAAGGTCTTCGGGAATCTCCTCTCCTTCCTCCAGGTTTTCTTTGAACTCTTCCCTGTATTTTTCCTCTTCGCTCTGTTTTTTCATGTAAAGGATTAGCAGAAACATACCTATGAGCGCCAGAACGATACCGATCAGTCCGGCTGTCTGGTCCAGATATCCATAAACTTTGGCACTACCAGGTGATCCCCATCGGTTGCCCGGCTGCACAAATATCCCCAAAGTGTTGTGAACCAAAGAACCCAGAGACACGCCCTGGCTTCCTATCAGAAGAGTTATAAGACCTATCCAAAACATCTTTTTATTCGCTTTCACTAGGGTCGCTTCTCCCGATTCCGGCGGTGCTCCTTCTTCATCCTCCGTCTCCTCTTCTTCTTCGAATTCTTCGGTTTCCTCCTCAATTTCAACCTCAGTTTCCTCTTCCTCTTCCTCGAACACGGCACCGCATTCTGGACAAACCTTGGCTTCACCGGGAATTATTGCACCGCAAACAGGACATTCGGCAATCTCTTCTGTTATTTCCTCTTTTTCGGGAATGCTATCACCACGCCCGTATTACCTTCCTCATTTATATTGTTTTCTATTGACATAGCAGGTTTGTCTTATACATCCACATCTATCATATATAGGAGACTTGAAGATCTTCATCGCATCGAAACCATGAAAAGAGCGCAGGAGCACAGTAACGCCTGTGCGACCCAGCCTTCCGGAGGAAGAGCAAGGACATGGTCACGGTTGCGGAATTGTGATTACCATGACCGATATCTGCAAAAGCGAAATAGATAGGAAGTATAAGAA
>JAJRTH010000063.1 GCA_024278375.1 archaeon
AGATACTGTTAGTGAATACGGTGGCCTCGAAAAGATCAGGAGATATGTGGAAGAGCAGGGTGGAAATCTAACCCAATTGCAATTGTCGGCCTTCCAATGAAGATACCCCGCAGCTTGCTGCGGTTGGGTTCTTCATTTTAGTCATATCCTTCACCAATAATTTAATTCCTATGCCCCGCAGCTTACTGCGGTTGGGTTCTTCATTTCTAAATCCTCAATCCGATAAATCACCAACCTCTGAATCTGGGTTCTGACCCCATGTTCGCCCTGAAATCTCGACAATCCTCCCCACCACAAACTCTCTCTCCATAGTGCTCAGAAAGTATCCGAGCCTTGGCCCTTTTTCCCTTCCTATGAATGCTCTGTAGAGCGCTCTGAACGCCTTTTTCACCGGCAGATTCGCCTTCTCCGAGCTCTCCCTTATCGCATTGTGTATCGCCTCCCCGTCCCACTCGCAATTCTGGAGCTTCTGTGCCAGGATTTCTGCGAACTTCGCCTCCTGTTCGCTGTACTCTCCCGCAACAGTCGGGCTTATCGAGAACTTCACCGAATCCGGGGCAAATCTATCCAGCCATTTCCTGACCCTTTCAACCCTATCCCTCAGATATTCCGTGTCTTCGGGGCTCAAATCGTCTATTTCTCCTGTCCGTCTCAGGATTTTGAGAACCGCCTCGAAATCAGGGGCTATTTGAACCACATTCACCAGATGTCTGTAAGGCACCTGGACAGGCATCTTATCTTTTATTCCTTGGGTCTGCGAGAGTTCATACGCCCTTCTCCAGTCCTCCTCCTTGTCCTCAAGCTCGGCCTTCTCCAGCCCGTAATATATTCTCTCGAAGCGGTCATACTCGTCCACAAGGTTCAGGAGGCCAAGGGCAGGGTCGAATTCGAGGTGTTTTGTCGGATTGTATCTTGCTATATAGAATATCACGACCTCGGGGGGAATGACATCCAGTATCTCGGAGGCCGCTATGGCGACACCAGTTGAGGATGACATGGCTCCTTTTCCTTTCAGTTCGATCCATTCGTACGGCACGGGATGCGGGGCTTCGATACCGTAAATCTCCCTTGCGATAAGAGAGCCGGTATCGTATGAGCCTCCTGCGGCGGCATGGTCCTTTCCGAAGGGCTCGCACGTTACTCCGTAAGCATACCATTTCGCAGGCCATTCCACCCTCCAGACCAGCTTTCCCTCGCCTTTCCTTATATCTGCTCTCCCTTCATGTCCGCATTCGCAGCGGTAATCCACGAAAGGATACTCGTAGGAGATTATCTCCGTTCTCAGGCTTCCGCATTTTTCGCAGAGCGCATTGTAGGGCCACCAGTTATCCGGCAGTTCCCTTTTTGAGATTCTTTCCAGTATTTCCTTTATCCGTTCCCGATGGTCAAGCGCTATCTTCACGGCTTCGGTGAAGGTCCCTTTACGATACTCCTCGTGGCTCAGAAGGACATCGGGTTTTATTCCCAACCTATCAAGTGAGTTGAGAAAAGGCTCGAGAAAATGCTCGGCATATGATTCATGTCTTCCACACGGGCACGGGATATCGCTCAGAGGCTTTCCTATGTGTTTTTCATAATTCTCGCTAAGAAAAGGATATCTCTTTCTAAGCGGGTCTATGGTGTCGCCGCTGTATATCAGCCTGGCATCCGCTCCCTTATCTCTCAGCGCTCTGTAAATCAGATACCCCGTGATTATCTCTCTCATATTGCCCACATGTATCGGGCCCGAGGGAGTTATGCCTGTGGAAACCACCGGTTTCTGGGAGCGTTTTAGGACACGCTCGGCCTCAACGTCCGCCCAGTGCATCCGTTTTCCTCATATCAGGGTTCTTGCTCTGATGAGCGCTCTCAGAGGTACGCCATCTATCTCGTCGTTTGCGGTCTTATTGGCAAGAACCATGGCCAGAACAGGTACGGCTCCTTTTTCTTCAAGGTCCGCTATTGCCCTCCTCATGGTGGTTCCGGAGCTGAGGACATCATCTACGATGACCACCTTCTTCCCCTCTACATCCGCATAATTCGAGCTGAAAGCACCGCTTCCTTCCCTGTCCGGATGTGGTCTGTATATGGCAAGTTCTATTTCCAGTTCCTCGGAGATTATGGTGGCAAGTGGTATTCCGTTTATCGCTATGCCGACAACCGTATCCACATCCGTGTTCTGTTTCTCTATCTCTTCGAGGATTATTGAACTCATGAGCTCTCCCATGTAGCCTATCCTCTCACCGTAGACCCCTATTGACCTCCAGCCTATCTTTACATCTGCGGGCGGATGCTCCCCGGTGGGGCCGTGAGTCAGAAGCCAGTTTATGGTTTCGGTTGAGAGATGAAGCTCATTTCCTATCTCTGCCTCGCTCATGCCCCTTTCCTTGAGTTCCTTTGCCTTCTTTATAAGTGAGTTTATGCTCTTCATATGACCACAAGGGGGGGATTTCGGTATCGGTTATTAATCTTGTGGTCGTAACGGATTTGGTAGAAGATTATTTATAATGATGAAAGGAGAGAGAAACATGGATATTTCGGAAGCTGCTGTCGAAGGTGTTTTTACATTAGCTCTCGCATTTTTAGCGGTACGTATGATACATAGGGATTCCCGCATCTCCGAAATTCTTGTGCTCTCATTAATTGCCGTTCTGATAGATATCGACCATCTTCTTCCCACCTATTCCGCTGGAATCAAGGCGTTCCACAGCATAATATTCATCTCCGCAGTTAGTTTCGGAATAATATCGTGCGGACATCTCATGAAAAGTCGGAGGATTGAGAGGATAGGAGTGAGTGCATATATGGTCTCCTTCCTGGCGATATCGCTCGACCTCCTGGAAGGGGGAAGGATTAACTTCCTGTATCCTATGAGCGGCGACAGCTACGTTCTTTCTGGACGGCAGACATATGCTACCGTTCTTTTAACAGCCCTGATATGTATCGCACTAATCACATCCTATTTCCTCGAATTATTTTTAGGAGAGGATAAAAGCACGGTTTTAAGGGCAGACCCGCATACCGGACAAACTTCATGATGTTCTCCGAATCTCCTTCCGCAACCGGTGCACCTGTAGGTCCATTTCCAGATTTCCTTTATCCCGTCCTCACGGAGCGCTCTGCATTCTATTCCCAGTACTCTGGCAACATTCTGCACGGAATAATCATCCGAAAGCAACACAGCATTCTTTTCCACCGCCATGGCAATGACCGAGATATCCGTCTCTGAGAGCTTTCCTATATCGCCGGTTTTTTCGGCTGTTTCTCTCACCTTTTCCAGACTCTTTTTCTCGGGAGAGAGTATCTTTAGAATACCGGAATCCGTGAAATACCTTAGTTTTCTGGCAGGAAATCCCTTTTCAACCTCCTTTTCAACCTCAGGCGTGATTATAACCTCTCCATCCATCGAAGACGGGTCCATCCCGTAAAGAAAGAACGAGGTATCGAGGACGAATATCATAGGAATTCCTCCATATACTCCCTCGCAATCTTTATGGCCCTTTCCCTGCTGAAAGGATAGACCTCAATCTTCATCTCAACTGCAATCACGTCCCCTCCGCGGGATATCTCGATATCTCCCAGATATGCCTTTTGTTTGTCAAGTCTGAAGTGCAGAATTCCCTCTTCATCCACCCTATCATCGAGATTTTCGAGGATTTTTTCCATGCCTCTTTTCCCGATTTTTGACATGACCCCATCAATCTCCGATTTTTTCTTCATTCTTGCTTCAAGTATCTCTATCCTGTCGCCGTATGCTCCCTCCGCGATGCTGGACCTGATATCGCCGCAATTTCCAGCGTTTTTCATGGCCTCTATGACCTTCTCCCTGTCTTCCGTGGCATACACGAATGCTCTGAACTTTATCCAGTGGAACATTCATCTCCTCCCGGAAAGATATCTGAGCATGCAGGCGCTCTCCACCTCGGTTATCCTTGAAAACGCATCCTCGAGGTTCGTCGCAGCCGCAAAGGTCCCGTGCCCCTTCACCACAACGACACCGTATTTTTTGATGGCCTCAGGGATTTTTTCCGCGACTTCGTCGGAAGATATCGCCTCCTTCACATCAAGAACCGGTATGCTTTCGAAGTAATATCTGCCCTCGGCATCCACAGGCACTATATCCATGCCTTCCATGGATTCGACTATCGCATAGGGTGTGTGGGCGTGTATGGCCGCGGTGAAATCGGTGTTCAGATATATTGCCCTGTGCACTTTGTATTCCACGGACGCTCCTTCCAGAGTTTTCTCACGAATATCTGCCTCGATTATGTCACTCTCCTTCAGGTAACCCATCATTGCCCCAGAGCGCTTTATATAAACAGTGTCACCCACCCTCACGCTGATATTCCCGCTCCTGGCTGAGAGTGTCAGCCCGCGGGATTCCAGCATCCTTCCAATACGCTCCATTTTCCTGAATATCTCCAGAGGAATCATGGTATTGGATTCCGAGAGAGGTAAATAAGGGTTTGGATTAACCCCAGGGCTACAGACCGTTCGAATCCGTAAAGAAGATTATTCGCAAGATTTGCGAATCAACGAAAATATGCCGCAAAAAATTACATTTAACAGATAAAGATTAAAACCATGCAATCCAGCCGAAACACGTAAATACTGATCGTTATATACTCATTTGGTGACTTAATGAGGAAAAGCAATTTCACACCTCCAAATATTGGATTATTGCTGTCATATTCTCAATCTTTTTGATCTTTCCGGCGTCCATATTTGTCTGGAATGGCGCTCTATCCCCTGAGTGCTATTTTCCGCATGACTTTCTATCTTATCTCTTGGTGACTCTTCTTCCTTTATTGGTTGCTCTCATTGTGTTTGCCCTTCTTCATTTAGGAAAAGGACAGCACAAGGATTCTCAAGAAGGGAGTGAATTCCTATGAAGAGGGCATAACGAACTACTCCGACCCCTTCTCTTTTTTTTCCTTTCCCGGGCAAAGCGTATTTACGCAGAACTTCCAGGGTCTCTTTCCTTTTGTTATCACGATTACTATGGGAGCGCCGCATGCGGGGCATGTTTCTCCGGTGAACTCCAGTTTTCCCCTCTGAGGTAACGGGTATGTGTTCCCGCACGCCGGATAGTTTGAGCACCCGAGAAATCTCTTTCCTCTTTTGGACCTTCGGATAACCAGGTCTCCTCCGCACAGCGGGCATTTTCCAACCACACCCCTGCCTTCATTGGTTTTACATGCAGGATTTATGCACTTCTCCTCCCTCTCTCTTCCGTGGATTATCCTTATAACGGGTGCGCTGCAGACATCGCACTGTTTCCCGGTCGGCTCTATTTTTCCGGAATACGGCAGCGGATAAACGACTTTGCAGTTCGGATAGCCGGAACAGCCTGCGAACCTCCCGTTCTTTCCCTTCCTTATCCTTATGTCCTTCCCGCATTCGGGACATTTTCCAAGGGTGTTCTCCTCGTCAGATGCCTTTGATATCGCCCCGCCTATGGACTCTCTCTCCTTTTTTATCTGTTTCGTAACGGTTTCAAGCATGTCTCTTGATTCTTTAACAACATCCTCGAAAGTGCGCATGCCTTCCGCAATCTTTCCCATATCCTTCTCAAGGGTGGCGGTCATTTCAGGCTCCGTGATGTTCTTGGCATGCTCCGCAAGGCTCTGAACAAGACTTATTGCAGTCTTCGTCGGCTTTATGCTCTTCCCGGTTATGTATTTCCTGTCATAGAGCTTCTGGATTATTTCGTGCCTGGTGGATTTCGTTCCGAGACCCAGTCTTTCCATCTCCTTCAGCAGGCTTGCCTGGGTGTATCTTGGAGGTGGTTTGGTCTCATCCTCTTTGACATCTATTCCAAGGACCGTAACATCCTGCCCTTCTTTTAGCTCGGGTATGCTCTTTCCCCTGAACTTTATGTACGGATAATATCTGTACCATCCTTCGGATACAAGAGATTCGCCGTGGCTCAGGAACCTCTCCCCTTTTATATCGAAAACAGCGTCCTGTATCCTCACCTCGGCCGCAGGAGCAAGAGTTGCCATGAAGCGCCTGACAACGAGTTCATAGAGCGCCCATTTCTCACCCTTGAGTTTTGCTTTTGTGGCTGCCCTAACGGGATATATCGGCGGATGATCCGTTGTCTCTATCCTTCCTCTGGTCGGCACTATCCTCGGCTGAGAGAGTATTTCCTCTATCTCGGATCTGAACGGCGAATCCAGAAGGTTCTGTAACGCTCTCTTTACGCTCATCCCTCCGGGATAAACCGTATTGTCGGTTCTGGGATAGCTGATGTATCCTTCAGTGTACAGTTCCTCTGCGATCGCCATCGCCCTTGCGGCGCTCAGTCCCAGCTTTGTGGCCTCGGTCAGCATGGCGGTTGTGTTGAAAGGTATCGGTGGCATGCTCTTTTTAATCTCTTCTTTGTAGGAAAAAACACTGGCCTTCTCCGCCCCCTCCACTTTCTTCATTATCGAATCTTTGACCTCTTCCTCGAATATCCTTCCTTTCTCGTGTTCGGCACTGAACTTCTTTTTGTACCGGAGGTTTGCGATTATTTTCCAGAATTTCTCGGGCTTGAAGTTCTGAATATCAATCTCCCTTTTGACAATCATTGCAAGTGTCGGGCTTTGCACCCTTCCCACGGAAAGGAAATCCCTTCCGAGTTTCCTAGATGCTATGGAGATGAGCCTCGTCAGGACGGCACCCCATGCGAGGTCTATATACTGTCTGGATTCGGCCGATTTCGCCAGCCTTTCATCTATCTCTGTGAGATTCGCGAATGCCTTCTCTATCTCGGGTTTTATGAGAGCGCTGAACTTGGCCCTTTTGATCTCTATTTTTGGGTTCGCCCTCTTTATTATCTCGATAGCCTCCATCCCTATGAGTTCTCCCTCCCGGTCATAATCGGTTGCTATTATAACCCTCTCACAGCCTTTTGCAAGAGTTTCCAGAATTCTCCCTATGGACCTGGCGTGGACCTCCTTTTTCGGCTCCACCCATATCAGTTCTTCGGGGTCCACCTGCATCCAGTGGTTGTATTTTTTATCATAATCCAGGGAAACTATGTGGCCAGCGAGGCCCATGACATAGTACTTCTCACCATCCCTCTCAAATGTGTGAACCGTGACCCTACCCTCCCTCTTTGACTTCGCCTTCCCGCCCGAAAGCACCTGTGCAATCCTTCTGGCTGCATTCGCCTTTTCCCCTATGATAAGGGTTGCCATGGAGAGCGCCATGATTGTGTTTTATTTATAGTCTTTGACCTGAGTTCCTATATGTACGGTAAAGATAAAATAGGCTTTCAAGTCAAAGGCTGATGGTCAGTAGCTATGGAGGTCTAAAAGTTGTGTTCTTGACCATACGGTCTTCCTTAGATGGCATTCCCGCAGAGTCCCACAAGCCAGGGTGCCTGTTCTGGCGCATTTCCATTTAATAGCATGCCAACCCATTCCTCGTCCGTAAGCCTCTCGTCCATGGGCTGTTTGAACTCGTAGTAGGAAAACACCGGACCTGCTCCGATTATCATCCTGCCATCCGGGACCTTGTAGGCAACAAGGATGAGGTTCACATAACCGACACCCTCTTCGAGGACCTGATTGGTGTTCTGGTCGGTATGCACATCTGCAATCATCGTTGTTCTCGTTCCTTTGTTGCTGACACCGAGCACCGTGGATTCTATGTTCTTACCAAAATTCTTTATGAACTCGTAATCACCGTCGCTCAGTTCCTGATTCTCAAGCTCCTTTTTTGATATGCTCAGTAACCTTTCCAGAACATTTTCCAGATTTCCAAGCCTGTTTTCCTCTGCATCACTGAGGGCATTCAGGCCTTCAAGCCCATTCTTCGTCATCCTTGTGAGTGCCAGTATCCTTGCATAAAACTCCGGAACGGGTTCGACATAGCCTACGACCGGTTTTTCCGGTATAGCTGTAGGCTCCAAAGTATAGCTCTGCTTTGCATATAGTATCGTATCATGTCTCAACTCGGCCCAGGATGCAAGGGCGGTATTGAGCTCCTTATCCTCCCATGCCTTTGTCTGCATGAATGTCGGATAACCTCCATAGTTCTCATGCCCCTTTATGAGGGATTTCAGTGTATATAACCATGAAAAGTACAGATTGCGATTCCACTCGATTTCATTCAATTCCGAAAATTCCTTTCTCAATTCATCCAGTTTTTTCATATAGCTTGTATCGGCACCTGCATAATCCGTATCACCTTCTTCTTTAAGGATTTCAAGTGCCCTTTCTGAGCCCAGAACGGCCATGACATCGAGACCCCTTGGGAAACACCTTGCCGGACCGCTCCGGGTGTATTCCATGGTGAAAGGCTTTCCTTCGCCCACGAAATTACCTGCCTCGAGGGTGAGATGAGTGAACATATAGGAATCCGGCACATATCTCTGCCCCATGAACCTCATTCCCTTCGTTTTCTCCGTGACATTGTCGAGCTTATCCTCCGTAAGCGGTGGATATACCGCACATGCTCCCGTTCCTCCGTAAATGGCCGGAGAGCGCATTTCAAAAAGTTTTTCCTTGAATTCGAGGAATTTCTCATTATCTGTGAGTTCTGAAAATGTGAAGTTCCCGTCGAATACCTCGTTTATAGCAGTCAGATATTCGTAAGGTGTCAGGTCGTCAGCAACCCCCACGAAGAAAGAAGTTATTGCATATATCCTGTCCCATATCTCCCTGCAATTTTCAGTTTCATTCAGTTCATAGGCGATCATAGCGGCACCGATTGTCGCAATCCTCGCATCCTCTTCCGATATGAGATACGGAGCATCTGGACCATGCGGTTGTCCTCCTTTCATGAGGAAAGCCATCCTCCCATACCACATCATCGCCTTGAAATATCTCCTGAGTTTCTCAGTTTCCGTATAATGGCCTCTGGGAACATACTGGGAATAATCCTCCTTGTAGTGGAATATCGGCGATTCTTCGAAACCCGAATGCTCGCTTATGAGCAAAAGTTCATCATTGACCTCCTGTGCCACACATTCAGGGACGATGAAATCAATCTCCCTTATATCCTCTGAACCGTTGTATCCCTCCGTAGGGGTGTTCAGAAGCATTACCGCGACGGAAAAGAATGCGGTGTTCCTCCTTGCAGCCTCTTTCAGGGTCGGGTCGGATAGGGAATTGTAATCGGAAAGGGAGCGCTCCTCCATCGCAAGGCCCATGTTGATGAGTTCGTCGAAGAACTCCTCCTGTTCAAGTCTTTTAAGTATTTCATTAAACTGAATGTGATAGAGGTGCAGAAGGGTGTCCGAGGTCACGAAGATAGGTATATCCTGTTTTTCCATATCTTTGTACGCCCGAACCATATCGACGCTGCGTCCGTAATCGATGATTGCAAATCCGTTGTTCTCCAATTTCGATATGGCATCTTCATCAAGAGAAAAGGTACTGGTTATTCCATCGCTGTTTACCGCATCATCAAGAGATATCGGAAGGCCATATTGAGACACATCCGGATTCACGGAAAAGTCCACAGGTTCATAGGCGGATGCCATAAGATATTTCGGATTATTCAGGTCAATATCCATCTCCGCACGGCCGTTACAATCATTATTTCCACCCATATACGCAAGCCACCCGCCCACCACGAAGATGGTGGCAGCAATCACGGCGAACAGAACCTTGGCTTCTTTTTTCATGCGATCTCCAGGAAAAGATAGATTCGGACATTGATAAATATTCCGGTACAGTTTGGCGGAGACTGCCAACTTAAGAGATCCAGAAGTTGTAGAACAAGATGAATGATTTCGGCCACGATTCTACCGTTGTTATTCCGGCATTTTCAGGGAATCCCTTCCGGAATCTTTTGGTTCCGGATTTCAATACGCTGAACCATCC
>JAJRTH010000064.1 GCA_024278375.1 archaeon
AGATACTGTTAGTGAATACGGTGGCCTCGAAAAGATCAGGAGATATGTGGAAGAGCAGGGTGGAAATCTAACCCAATTGCAATTGTCGGCCTTCCAATGAAGATACCCCGCAGCTTGCTGCGGTTGGGTTCTTCATTTTAGCAAGTGCGCTTACTCTCTGAGAATTCTTTTTCGGAGGTTTTCACAGCTATACATTCCGGGACGAGCAAAGTCACGTCTTTGCGAGTCATACTTTTTGCGCAGAAAAGAGTCGTAGGCAGGTGCATGCTAACGAAGTGAGTGTGCGGCTGCCGGGATTCGAACCCGGGCAAGAGGCTTGGGAAGCCCCTATCCTAACCAGCTAGATCACAGCCGCACGGCAGGGGGCAATCGAAGGAGGGATATAAAGATTTCAGGTGTCCGAAAGATGATAACTGTTCGTGAGTCTCCAATCCAAACATATATATCCAACCTCAAAATCCCTGGATTGTGAAAATCTCGGTGATAATCCCAACCATGAACGAGGAAGAATCCATCGGTGAGGTGCTGGACGAGATATATCACGCTCTTGAAGGATGGAATTATGAGATTCTGATGGTTGATACCAACTCAAAGGACGGGACAAGGGATATCGGAAGGGAGAAGGGAGCAAAGATAATAGACGAGCCGAGGAGGGGTTACGGAAGGGCGTATAAGACGGGTTTTGAAAAGGCGACGGGAGATATAATCGTTACACTAGATGGGGATACGACCTACCCCGCTTCCGACATCCCTAGGCTAGTAAAGATGCTCGTGAACGAGAAACTGGATTTCATAACCACGGACAGGCTGAGCGACATGGAGAAGGGCGCCATGAGCCTGAAGCACAGGTTCGGTAACTGGGTTCTCGCAAAGACCGCAAACCTTCTCTTCGGTCTGCATCTGAAGGACTCTCAGTCAGGTATGTGGGTTTTCAGAAGAGAAGCGCTCAAAAAGCTGACTCTTACCAGCGACGGCATGCCCCTGTCCGAGGAGATAAAGATTGAGGCATTCAAAAAACTGAAGGCTAAGGAAGTCCCCATAAAATACCGCCCCAGAAAGGGCGAGGTTAAACTGAATTCCTGGAAAGACGGTAAGGAGAACCTGAAATTCCTTTTCAGAAAGAAGAAGATGATGAAAGGAGCAAAAAGGAAGTGACGTCATGAAGAGAGATGTAATATCAATGCTGGATGTGAAGGAGGATCTTGAGGAGATACTGGACCTGGCCGCGGAAATAAAGAAGAAACAGAAGGCCGGAGAGATATACGAGCCGTTGAAGAACAGGACCCTCGGAATGATATTTGAGAAACCGAGCACAAGGACAAGGATATCCTTCGAGGTGGGAATGACACAGCTCGGCGGCCATGCTATATATCTGAGTCCCAAGGACATGCAGATGGGAAGGGGAGAGACCGTTGCCGATACTGCCAGAGTCCTATCCAGATACGTGGATGCCATAATGTACAGAGCGTTCAGCCATGACATCATGCTGGAACTCGCGAAAAATGCGACCGTTCCTGTGATAAACGGGCTGGATGATGTGGAGCATCCGACACAGATTCTCGCTGACCTCCTGACGATAAAGGAGCACAAGGGGGAATTCAGAGGTCTGAAGTTCGTCTATGTGGGGGATGGAAATAACGTTGCCAATTCCCTTGCTCTCGGAGCCGCAATGGTCGGCATGGACTTCCATATAGCATGCCCCGAGGGATATGAGCCGAACGCCTACATCTGGCAGAAGGCCAGGGAAATCGCAGCGGAAAAAGGATCGAAGATGAAAATAATAAGAGACCCGCACGAGGCTGTGAAGGATGCCGATATTATATACACGGATGTCGCAGTCTCGATGGGACAGGAAGAGGAGGCAGAGGTCAAGGAGCGCATATTCAAGGCATATCAGGTGAATGAGGACCTTGTCAGTAATGCGAAGCCCGATTACATATTCATGCACTGTCTGCCGGCCCACAGAGGTCATGAAGTTACGGACGGGGTTGTCGACAGCCCCAATTCTGTGGTATTTGATGGGGCTGAGAACAGGCTCCACGCCCAGAAAGGGCTCCTCGTAAAGCTGATGAAAGAATGAGGCAGATTTCCAGAAGAGCCAGGAGAATACCGCATTCCGCAACCCTGAGAATACTGCAGTTAAGCAAACAGCTGAGAAGAGAGGGTCACGACATAATCTCACTTTCGGTAGGCGAGCCAGATTTCAAAACACCGGAACCCATCATCGAAGCGGCGAAGAAGGCTCTTGACGAGGGACACACGCACTACGTTTCTTCCAGAGGGATACCCGAGCTCAGGGAAGAACTGGCCATGAAGATGAGGGTGGAGAACAAACTCGAAGTCGGTGCCGAGAACATCCTGGTCACCATAGCAAAACACGGAATATTCATGAGCTCCGAGGCGATACTTCAGCACGGAGATGAGGTAATCGTTCCAGACCCGGGCTGGGTTTCCTACACTCCGATATCTCTTTTCACCGGAGCGAGGTATGTTCCCCTGCCAGCGAGAGAGGAGGACGGTTTCGAGCCTTCGATAGAACATCTTACCGAAATAGTCAACGGGAAAACCAAGATGCTGGTTCTGAACACGCCCTCGAACCCAACAGGGGCCGTCTATCACATGAAGACTCTGAAGGCCATAGCGGACCTTTCCGAGGATTACGACTTCTATGTTCTCAGCGACGAGATATACGAGAAACTGGTTTACGGAAGGAAGCACATAAGCATAGCTTCCATAGGGAATATGCACGAGAGGACCATAACGCTCAACGGATTTTCAAAGGCATATGCCATGACAGGCTGGAGGATAGGCTGGATAACCGCCCCCCGCCATATAATAGACACCCTGGATAAGATACAGCAGCAGACCATAACCTGCGTCCCTCCCTTCATTCAGATAGCTGCTCTCACGGCGCTCCGCGAATGTTCTTCATACGTGGAAAGCATGAGAAAGGAATTCAACAAAAGGAGGGTAGCCGCCATGGGCAGGATAGGGGAGATGATGGTGCTCGATGCGTACACCCCGAAAGGTGCTTTTTACATATTCGCGAGATATCATGCGGACATAAACTCCTTCGACCTGGCCGAGCATCTGATAAGAGAATATGGTGTTGCGGTCACTCCAGGAGGTGCGTTCGGACCCGGAGGCGAGGGATATATAAGAATATCCTATGCCAACAGCATGAAAAACATAATGGAAGGGCTGAAAAGGATAGAAAAGGGAATCAGCTCCCTCTGATTTTTTCTTTTGTGTACGGGTGCCTGTAAATATTTCCGCAGTTCTTGCATCTAACCGTTATCTTCCCATTGTTAAGGCGGAATTCCGCGCTCCCTCCCGGCAACATAAACGAATCGCATTTTCTACAGTAGTACATCCTGTATTTTCTCGGAACTCTGACATTATAGCGCATGCCTATCTTTCTTGCAAGATGTACATACCTGTTGGCCCTGTCCATCCTGCCGTTGAGGGCCTCTTCTTCGGCCAGAGAAAAAAGTATTTCTATTCGCTCACGGGCGATGTTCACCATCTCCTTTGTTCGCCTTCCTTTCCTCCCTCTCCTGCGCATATCATACCTCTATCTCGATTCCATAAATATTTTCAGGGTTTTCCTTGTGTATTTTCCAAGCGTCCTCTTCGCTCATAATGCCGGATTCAAGTAGGGCCCTGGTTCTCTTCGGCACGGTTTTCAGGGACAGCACCGCTCCGGGCCTTCTGGGGTCGTCTATATAGTCAGTCTCCATCATGAACCTGTTCCCTTTTTTGAGAGCGCTTTCCACATTCCTTCTGGAAGCAAGAACCGAGGGAAAAAGACCCTGGTTCTCATCTGGAAGTATGGCAGGAGGTGAGAAGTGCTTTACCACCCTTTCTCTCCAAATTCCCGCCTTATCTGCAAAAGATGCGAGCTCCCTCCATCCCTCTGGTGTCGTACTCTCAGTATGCAAAACTATAGCGCATCCCTTTTCCTTTGCGATCTCCATTCCTCTTACGAGAATCTCATTGCTCGCATCCCAGACATCGGGACTGACATCGAAGTGCGGCCTTCCCACTTCGCCTATCGCTATTGCATTGCCATCCTCAACCCATTTTCCAGCCAGTTCCATGGCTTCGATCATAATCTCCTTTGATTTCTCAAGGGAATTGTGCTCCATGAGCCTCAGAATATCCGCAGGATACGGGCCCACGGTCAGAAAAATCGCTACCCCGGTCTCGCCCCTCACTCTTTTTACCATGGAAAGGGAGAGCTCGTACTGTGCCCTGAAATCGGTAATGTCCCTCAACGGCATGTCCGAGTAGGGCATATGCGACATTATGAGGTGAGTTCCCCCCAGCCTAAGGAATTCTCTGACAGCATCTATATTCTGGCCCTTAAACTGGAGGTGCATATGGTTGTCCAGTATCGGCATCATTTAAGGCAACTGCCCTATCTTCCTCAATTCCTCTGAAATCCTATCAACCGCTTTCTGAACATCCTCGGGCTTCTTCGCTCCGGTACACACAAGCTTTCCGGAGCCGAACAGCAGAAGAACGACCTTGGGATTGTACATCCTGTAAACAAGGCCCGGAAACTGCTCTGGCTCGTATTCCACATTCTCGAGCCCGAAGGACATGGCAATCGCGTTGAGGTTTATGGGAGTGCCAAGATCAGATGATGCGACTATGTTTTGAACGTGAATCTCAGGCTCGTTCGGTATAGGGAATCCAGCTTCTTCCACTTTCTGCTTCAGATGTGCTATGGCTCTCTGGACTTCTTCGAGACTTTTTCCTCCTGTGCAGACGACCTTTCC
>JAJRTH010000065.1 GCA_024278375.1 archaeon
GCAGAAACCGCATTTTATGCACTTCTCTTCGTCCACTTCCACCCTTGTCTCGTATAGGAACATGCAGTTTGCCGGGCAGGTGCCGACACAGGCACCACAGTACATGCACTTATCCCTGTTTATTTCTATCATGATATCACCGTCGAGGGCATCATGATTCGTAGGGTACGCTCCATTTCTCGTACATCTTCTCTATCTTTTCCGGGTATCTGTAATCCTTCGGCATGACCTCGGCCTCGGGATAGAGGTCGAGTCCCATGATGTGGCCGCCAGGATTCCTCTTCTGCCATTCTTCTATAGGTGTCCCGAACTTGCTCTCCACTTCCTTTCTGTATTCGGGTCCGGTGTTGTAGGAGCAGAAGGGTATTATCCTGTGGTCAGGGGTGGTATAGTGGATAACGCATCTCTTGGTCCTCTCGACATCATAGTTATAGAGGTCCTGGAAGTGCATGGAGCCTATGAACAAGGTGCGCCAGTGGAATTGACCCACGGAATCCTTCGTACCCTTCATGAAAACTCCTTTAAGTATGGAGAGGACATCCACCCCTTTGGGAGCCTTTTCTTTGTCTATGTGCTTTTTAACTATCCTGTATGCACGTAACGCAGCCCTGAACTTCCCCATTTTCTCGAGTTCACCGCTCTGAACGAGTTCGAGGGCATCATCGAGAAGCCCGTCAGCATCCAGGAATCGTGCTATCGAGATAACTCTCCCGTCCTTTTCCCTGAAGAGATATGCGGCTGCTCCGCAGTGCGGATGTGTGGTGAAAGCAACTTTGGGTTCTTTGGCTATCTGAGATATCAGTTCGGACAGTATGGCACCGGCAGGTATGGGGAAGAAATCCTCGGGACCCTCTATGAACTCAGTCTGCTCTGCAAGATCGTTTATAAGGTCGCCTGTGGTATATCTCCCCTTTATTCTCTCGCTCTGATTGATTCTACCAGAGAAAGAGACCGGCTGAAAATTCACGGCCCTTATGACATCCAGATTTTCCAGGGCGAAATCGACGATTTTTCCAACCTCATCGTCGTTGATTCCTCTGACTATGACGGGTACAAGGACGGTCGAAAGAGGCTTCGGAGATGTATTCCTGCACCTCTCTATTGCCAGGAACTTGTCCTTGAGAAACATTGGCCTGTTTCTGGCCTTTATGTAGGTTTCCTCCTTGAAACCGTCGAACTGCAGATAAACCGTATGCATCCCGGCATCTATCATGGCCTGTGCGAAGTTCGGGTCCCTAGCCATTCTTATTCCATTTGTTGCGACCTGTATCTGTGCGAAACCCAGCTCCCTTGCCATAATTATAGCTTCCAGGAAGTGAGGATACACAGTAGGCTCACCGCCCGCGAACTGCACGGCAGGCGTTGGTACGGGTCTTTCCTCCCGAAGATCCACAAGCATCTGTCTGACCGTTTCAAGGTCGGGCTCGTAGACATATCCTGCCGAATTCGCATTTGCAAAGCATATGGGACATTTAAGATTGCATCTGTTCGTCAAATCGAGATTCGCGAGTGAGGTGTGACTATAATGAGAAGGGCAGTCCTCGCAGGTTGCCGGAAACCCGTCGATTACCTCCGCCACCGGGTCTTCGACACCTATGCCGTCCACAGCCCACCTCTCGAGTCTGAGATACGAGTTTACATCGCCGAAGTACACATCTATGAACTCTCCGTGCTCGGGACATGTTTTTCGGTACATCACCTTCCCGTTCTCTTCATAGATTGTAGCGGGTATGACTTTTTTACATTCCGGACACAGAGAAAGTGTCTCCTTCGGCAACCCCTTTGGAAGCCTGGTTTTTTGAATCACTTCCATTTTAACACCTATGGTGCAGAAAAACGGATTTTTAACTTAAAGGTTTTGTAGTTGACGGGGCTACAAACTAAGCACTACATAGCAACGCTATGAGCGCACTCAGCTTCATCCCTTCGTCCCATTTCATTACATAGCCTCCCCTGGAACTTTTATGTATTTTTGGCATTCTTTCATGGAGAAGAGCACCCCTCCCATCCAGGCCCTCGATCTCAAGGGTGAATATCCTCCACGCATCTCCTCTGTATGATTTGAGCCTGTAGGCGTAAATAGGGATCAACCCGGCTCTTTCGCATTCCTTTCTCATCTTCTCCGCCTGCTCCTGAGCCCTTCCGCCGCTGTGGCTGAATGTTATCTTTTTCGTGGATGAACTTTTTACCTCTATCGGAAGAGAGAAATCGGAACGGATTGCCACTAGGTCCACGCCGAAGGAGCCTGCGGCCCTGATAACTATGAACGGCCTTTTTTTTATGGAGAGATAGTTTTCCCGTTCCTCCTCACTGCATCCCTTAATCACCTTTTCAAGCACCTTTTCATCTGCCTGAAGAATGCCCTTGAGCTCTCTCTCGTATATGCTGCTGGCCTTCATAGATATTCCCTGTACTCAATCCCTTTCTCCTTCAACCTGACGCCTTCTTTCTCGCTGAGCTTTCCCACGATTTTCGAAGCTTTTATGCGCTCCACAATAACTTCTGCGCTCTCCTCCGGTGCTACTATGGCGAATCCCATGCCCATGTTGAAGGTCTGATACATCTCCTCATCGCCTATATTGCCCCATTCCTGTAGAGCATGGAATATCGGCTGCGGTTCGATCGGGTCGTTTATCTCGAATCCGATGCCCTTTTTGAGCCTCAGAAGATTTCTCAATCCCCCGCCGGTGATGTGTGCCATCCCGTGTATCTCAATCCCTTCCTTTAAAAGAGCAAAGATATCTCGAACATAGATTCTTGTCGGCTCCAGAAGGATCTCGCCGAGCTTTTTTCCGTTGAAATCGTCCTCGTATGATAGCACCGTATCCTCCAGAACCTTTCTTATGAGCGTGTATCCGTTGGAATGTGGTCCGGAACTCGGAAGGCCGATTATAACGTCGCCCGGTACTATTTTTTCACCGGTTATCACCCGCTCTTTTTCCACATATCCGAGGGCCGTGCCTGCAAGGTCATATCCCCTTATCATATCGGGCAGGGTCGCGGTCTCTCCGCCGATTATCGAGATGTTCGCAAGCTCCGCTCCCTTGTTCAGACCAATGCCTATCTCCCTCGCAACCCTTTCACTATGTCTTTCAACCGCGAAATAATCCACGAAGGCCAAAGGTTCAGCTCCGATGCATATCAGGTCGTTGACGTTCATGGCTATGCAGTCTATACCCACGGTATCGAACTTATTCATTGTCTCGGCAACAATCATCTTCGAACCGACCCCATCGGTCGCCATTGCAAGATAGACCTCCCCGAAATCTATGAGGCCGGAAAATCCTCCCGGAAGCTCCACAGGCGCTCCCACCCCCTTCCTTCTGTATCTCAACTCAGATGCGAGACCCTCTATGGTCTTTCCTTCCTCGGAGAAATCGACACCCGCATCCGCGTACGTCCTTGGCATGATGGAAGATGCGCTCCCACTATAAAGAATTGTTCTTTCGGTGGGGGATACTCGAAAAATACTTAAACACTATTTCCAATATATCGTTGTGTCCACTGATATGAGAGAGGCCGGAATAGGGTTGATTTCCGAGATTGACGAGAGGATATTCGGAAAGAACACCCTGAGCACGAGACTTTTCAAGTATTTTCTCGCCATGGCATTCCTAATGCTGACCCTACCGATTCTTCTGGACATTATCTTTGAAACCATTGGTATAAAGAAAGTGTTCTACTATGTATCTCTGCCCTCACTCGTGTTGCTCATACTTTCCGTATTCGTAATTTACAGTGTAAAGAATATATTGGAGCCCATAAAGCATCTTCTGGATGAGGTAAGAAAACTTCAGGAAGGAGATCTCGGAGTGGACCTGGATATACGGGCTTATCTGGAAATAGACTCACTTGCGAAATCCGTTGACCGGATGAGGAACAGCCTTTTCATAGCCAGATCATTTCTCGGAGAAAGAGACGGTACGAAGGACAGTATATGGAAGGAGGAAATATCGCACATAAGCCTGTACATGATTTTCTTGGCTCCGTTCTTTATATATGGGATCACTCTCACGATGATCGGGGCGATACTGTATTCGGAGACACTTGGAAATATAATGGACGCTCTCATTCCGATGTGGAATCTGGCAAGGGCCGTTCTGGTGCTCACATATGGGGTAATCATGGCGTTCAGCTTCGGTTACATACTGTCCAGGACGATAGGAAAACCCATGAGAAAGCTAGCGATATCCGCCGAAGAGGCGAGCCGCGGAAACTTGGATGCGGACTTCACCGTGAAAAGCAATCTCGGATACATACACGAACTGTCCGTCAGGTTAAATGACCTGAAAGAGGCAATAAAAAGAGCCATGGAGGAGATGGAGGGCGAGGTGGGGGAGGAATGAAGGAAATCGACGTTCTCGAGAGGGAACTCGTGGATTTGGCAGGTCCCCTCGCTGTTTTCGTGATAAAGAAGCAGATAAAGGATATGGGCCTAAGAAGGGACGACTTTCCGAGGGAAAGGCTGGGAGAACTTATAGAGCGCTCCGTGAAAAATGCGATATTCGACCCTGAAAAGCAGAAAAAGGTTGTGAGGTCCCTGAGGAAAAAGCTACTGCCCCATAGCATATGAGATATCAGGACAGCATGCTATCCACTATTTTCATAACATCATTTCTAACGGAACCCCTGTCTCTTGAGGAGTCTATTATCCTTACTTCGGGCATCTTCCTCATCGAAAGGAATATCTCCCTCACCTTTCTAAGATAATCCAGCTCTTCGAAATAATCCGAGTTCCTTCTCCTGCTTATCCGCTTAATACCCTCCTCAGGCTCTATATCCAGGATGAACGCTATATCCGGCTTCGGTGCGAAGGAGTTCATATCCCATATCATATCCAGATCAATACCGAGGGCTCCCTGATAGGCAACGGTGCTGTAATAATATCTGTCCAGAACCACAGTTTTTCCGGAATTCAGCGATGGAATTATGCGGTTTTCCACATCCCACCTCCTGTCCTCCACGAATAGATGCAATTCCTCCTCCGGCTCGGGCCTTTTTCCGGACCGGAGGGCGTGTCTGAGAATTTTACCGGCCGGGCTCTCTACGGTCGGCTCTTTGAGAAATACTACATCCAACCCTTTGGAGATGAGATACTCCGAGACAAAACGAGCATGAGTGCTTTTTCCACAGCCATCTATCCCATCGAATACCAGCATCAAAGTATCGCCACCATGGCAACTAGTTCGAGTACCATTTCATCGGGCTTTATCCTAGGATTTTCAATGCCCAGATATCTTGCCTTCTCTTCCGAGCATTCCAGAATGGAGTCGTCCCTCATGAGCCCGAGATATTCCAGGACCTCCTTCACGGAGAGTTCGGATAGCAGGACCACCTCATCCCCGTCTCTTACGCCCCCTTTCTTTATCGCCTTAGAGAGCTGCCTTTCCCCTGTCAGATGACGGAAGAACTCAGCGGAGAAAACCCTTCCCACAGCGAAACCCTCCGAGAATGCCTTTCTGGTATGATAATGGGCCGAAACTAGGTGGTCACTACCACATACCGCCATGGGGTTGATGGGAATGACCTCTCTACCGGTATCAGACCTGATTTTTTCTGCCTTTTTCAGGATTTCCTCGGCAATGACCTCTCCTTTCGCACCTGCGAAATCAAACTCTGGTTTTTCTCTTCCTCTCATCTATGGCCCTCTCTTTGTCTTTCAGGACCTGCCTCTCGAGGTCTTCAAGGGCTTCGAGGAGCGCTCTGAATATGTTCCATTCGGTGAAGGCCGCATAATAGGTCTTTTTTTCCGTGTTCATCCTGAGTCTCACTGTGTAGTTGGTCCCCTCGTGGTCGTGGTGATGGACTATATGCACGTTGAACATCCTGGGGCGGCTCATCTCCGCTATTCTTTTCACATATTTCTCTATCATCTCGTAGAGTTCATCGTATATCTCCCTTAGGTCATCGGCTCCAGATATCTGTATGTAAACGCCCTCCCGAGGCGCAAGATTGGCTCCTGTCTCGATTATGTCTATCTGATGCACTATACCTATGGGCTTCTTCCCTTCGGTTATTATTATCCCGCCTATCTTGTGTTCTATCATGAGGTTCGCTATCTCACCGAGCGTCGAACCCGGGCCTACGAATATCGGATTCCGGTGCATTATACTTTTCACTGGAATTACCACCCTCTCCTTTCTTCCGGCATGGTCTCCGAAACTCGCTCTTTCCTTGTCTCTGAGCAAAAGCGTGGCGATATCTTTCAATCCGACCACACCTATGAGTTCGCCTTTCTCGCTAACGACCGGGACGGCCCTTATGTCATACCTGTTCATTATGTCCTTGACCTTCATAACGTCGCTCTCTTCCGTAACAACCACCGGTTTCTCGCTCATCACCTCTCTTGCTTTCATGGACGCTATCTCCTCTACTCCGGGCACGGCTCTCATAACGGACCTTCTGGTCACCACCCCGACCAACTTCTTTTTCTCCTCGACCGGAACGACCCTGAGACCGGACGAAAGAAGGATTTCACACGCCTCTATAAAATTGTTCTCTGGTGAGAGAACGGGCGGCGTCATCATAAGATGCTCGACCTTGGCATAGAGTGGGACGTTCCTCCTCTTTATGAGCATATCGTAACTGATGATTCCCACGGGGCTCTTGCCGTCCACCACTACGGCCTCCTGAAAATCCTTGTTTCTCAGTTTTCCTATGAATGAGGACAGAGTATCCCCTATCCTGACCTTTTCATACTCCTTGTCCATGAACTCTCTGACCTTCAATATCTCGGCAGATACCATTTTATCACCGCTTTTTTGGGCTTAACCGATTACCTTTATTAATTTTTGCCATGGGAATCATGTATGAAACCTTTTCTCATAAATCCTTCCCGTATCGAGCTCGGCAATGGCCACGACGCCGGGATCTGGTTTGAAGTTGTTCATTTTCTGATACTTGGTCTGGGACTGCCAGGTGGACGCATTGATAATCTTAACTCCTCTGTAATTGGATTTAACAAAGGAGTGCACATGTCCAGTCACGAATATGTCCGGGACCTCGTCTATGACCATATAGTCCTCCTTTTCCGGTGCAAGAGGCGTCTTTCCCCCGTATATCGGAGCGAGAATTCTGGATTTCAGCATTCTTATCAGCGCGAGGCTCGGGTCTTCGTAGCTCACACCTGGAAGGACATTTATGAAATCATTTATGCTGGTGCCGTGGTAGGCGAGTATCTTAACCCCGTGTATTTCTATCAGGCTCGGGCTTCCTGCGAATAGAACCTCTCCGGAAAAGAGCTTTTTTATGTCATCATCGAAGGCTGGCTGGGGTTCGGCGGGTCTGACGAAATCGTGATTCCCGGGTATCATAATCACGGATATTCTGTCGGGTATCTCCTCCACCATCTTTGCCAGCATGGTGTACTGCTCATAGATGTCCGATATCTCCAGCTCCTCCTCCTGATCAGGATATATGCCTATCCCGTCCACAACATCTCCTGCCATGATGATATAAGATATATCACGGGCTTCGGGGCTTCTCAGCCACCGGATAAACGAATCCCAGGCATCTTTTAGGAATGTTTCGCTCCCCACATGCAGATCCGAGATGAACGCAACACTGACCTTCTCCTTTGAAAGGCTCATCTTATGCGGTTGGATGTCCGGCCATACGATTCTTTTTCCGAACATACGGGGTTTTTTCCCTCTGTCGGATAGTGGAATTCTGCCAAAAACACCTACCACCTCATCGAGCAGCGGTTTTTCCCTGAGCGTTTCTTTGGAAAAGAACACCTCGACGCTCCCGCTCGGGTCTTCCAGAGATACTATGAATCCCTTTCCGGTCTCTTTCACATCCCTGACCATTCCGATGACAGAGATTTCTTCTCCGCGCTTCTTGACAGCTTCACCAATCCTTCGGACATACTTAAGATGAGGTTTCGCCCTCAAAACCCGGTAAAGCCGGGAGTATCTGTCCTTGAAGGTGGATAGAAAACTCTCCACCTTTGCAGTCGACCTCGATTTTCCGGTGACATCTCTAATTATATTTATATCCGGACGTGCGACATCGGCCTTTACCGGTATTTCCGGGACTTTGATGAAGTTATCCTCTCCCGATGGTTTGGGGAGCGGTGCTTCCGCAATCTCTCCCTCGAGTATCGGTCTTATCCTCTCTATCCCGAGGATGTGCGGAAATTCCTCCATAGAGGACAGAGCGCTCCTCAGCTTATTGATGTCTCCCACATCTTTTTCGACATAATCAAGGGCTTCGGGAGTTATAAGCACCCCTTTCTCACTCAAAAACTCTATGAGTGCATCCTTCATCACAGCCCTATTCGAGAGCGCATTTAAAAGCTTTGTTATTCTTTATACAACCATCTGCTATCCGGGTCCTCTTTCAAGGGAATCTCTTTTCACTATGCGCATGTCTCTGAAACCGGCTTTGGATGCCCGGTGTGCCCTCGAATAATGGACCTCCACCTCGGCGTATCCGTTGCCCACATCTATTCTTCCGACCTCTTCGTCCCGTATTCCCTGTTTTTCCATCTTTTTGAGGATGTCAAGTCTTGAAATTCTTTCCTTTAATGAGAATCTCAGAGTCACCATGCCAAATACATCCGCATATTCCCTGTAATCTATCCTTTCCCTTATTCTGCCCCTCTTCTCTATCCTCATTTCAGGAATCTTTTTATCTATGTATTCCTCTATCTTTTTCAGCACTGGAATCTCGTCTCTGGTGACGAAGGTTATCGCTTTACCATCCTTGCCTAGCCTTCCGGTCCTTCCTATTCTATGGACATAATCCTTCTGGAACAGAGGGGCATCGTAGTTTATCACATGGGTTATGCCCTCTACGTCTATTCCTCTGGAGGCAACATCCGTTGCTATTAGTATTTTTATCTTCCCTTCTTTGTAATCATTCATGGTCTTTGTCCTCGCTGCCTGCGTCATGTCTCCGTGCAGAGCGAAAGCCTTGTAGCCGGACTTTCTCAGGTTGTCGGCGACTCTCTGGGCTCCTATCTTGGTCCTTGTGAATATCAGATATTTCCCGGGTTCGCTATCTAGCAGGGCGGATAGCTTTGCGAGTTTGTTCATCTCTCCGACCCTTAAGTAGAATTGCGATATGCCTTTCGCAGATATGCTGTCCTCCGAGAGTTTCAATCTTATCGGTTTTCTCATATATCTCTCCGCGAGTTTGACTATGTCATCGGGCATAGTCGCAGAATATAGCATGATCTGCTTTTCATCCGGAGTTCTAGACATTATCCATTTTATGTCGTCCAGAAATCCCATGTCAAGCATCCTGTCCGCCTCGTCTAGGACAAAGAATTTTACATTATCAAGGCGAAGAGCACCTCTCTTCATCAGATCTATGACCCTCCCTGGAGTGCCGATTACTATGGATGCTTTTCTTATCCTTTTTATCTGATTGTCTATGCTCGTACCGCCGTAGACGGCCACAGTGCTTATTCCGTGGAACTTCCCTATGTGTTTTGCCTCTGTCTCTACCTGCTGTGCGAGTTCTCTAACGGGAACCAGCACTATTGCCTCGATACCCGAGCCTCCACCGATTTTTTCGAAAATCGGAATCAAAAACGACAATGTTTTTCCAGAGCCTGTTCTGGCCTGGACCACCATATCATTCCCTTCGATTGCGGGGATTATTGATTCTTTTTGTACTTCTGTCGGCCTATCAAAACCTTTTTTCTTCAAGGAGGATAATGTTCTCTCATCAAGAGGCATATCCTCGAATCTTTCTATTCTGTCCATTTTTTCACCTTTTCTGTGTCTCAATGTAATTCAAAGAAGCCTGTGTTTCTCGACTTCTCCCAAGGCTCCATTGTCGGTTGCAGTATATAAACCTTCGTGCGGATCACATACGAAATTCATTAATAATGACACTTAATACAGACCGTGGCGAAGACAAACGATCCATACAGAAACCTCGCATATGCCGTTCTGCTGTCCTCTTTTGTAATAGCGGTGCTGAACGTGGTCCTGGTGTTCGATTTCGCAAGAGGCCATGAAGTAGAGGCTCTCAGATATGCTCTATATGCCGTTATGGCTTCCTTTCCGATAGTGGTCGTGGGGAGCGCTCTCACAAAGCTCATTTCCCAGAAAAAAGGCAAAAAATACTTTCTGATGCCCAGAAAAGAGGGTGACAGAACAGTCCTAAAGATAAGGCCCAACGAGTTCATAATAGCGGATACCGAGCCGCATCCCTTTTACTTCCTTAAACTCGCCATGGCTCTTGGATTCACAACACTTCTCTTCCTCCTGCTATCTCTTTCTTACCAGCCCTCTCCCTCATTGCAAGACGGCTTTTGGTGGTGGAGACTTCTGACGATTTCCGGCATCCTTTTGCTACTGTCATATATGCTGAGCGTGGACATGTTGCCTCACCATTCCCACGTAACATCGTTTGCACACGCCTGGTCATTGATATACGCTTTCTGGTGGGGCATAACAGCCGCTGCCGTTATGAAAGTTCAGGTGGAGATAGCATATCCACGCGCATTCTGGGAGCAGTTCCTGGGCTTGCCATCAATAGCGATGATAATGTTCGCCGTCATACTCTTCCTTTTCAGCGGAATGCTTTGGCGCATCGATTCGTACCTCTCGAAAAAGGAGCCGGGGCCAATAGGCACGATATCCATAACCCTTCTAGCTGCAGGTATAGCCGCTCTGTTCCCTCCTCTCTGGTTCCTTTTCTCGGAAAACGTCCGGGACACATTCTTCATGGGAACGATATTTCTAACGATGATATACTGGATTCTCATATCCCTATTCCTTTACTACAAAGGGGGCATGAAAGTCATCTTCACCAACAACAGGATAATCACGATAAAGGACTTCCTCGGTAGAGAGGTCCAGGAGCATCCGTATGACTCTATAATCTCCGTGGAGATACTTCAGGGCATGCTCGGAGAAAGGTTCAACTACGGAGACCTGAAATTCCTTGTAAGAAGGGGA
>JAJRTH010000066.1 GCA_024278375.1 archaeon
AGGCGTTACTGTGCTCCTGCGCTCTTCTTAAAGAAGGCTGGGTCGCACAGGCGTTACTGTGCTCCTGCGCTCTTTTCATGGTTTCGATGCGATGAAGATCTTCAAGTCTCCTATATATGACAGATGTGGGTGTATAAGACATCACCCCAATCTTACACGAAAATCTTATATAGAAGAGCAATCCTATGAATTTTACAAGGAGGTAAAAAACATGTTAGGCGGACAGATGCCAATAATAGTCCTGAAAGAAGGAACAGAAAGAGAAAGAGGGCGGAGCGCCCAAACGAACAACATAGCTGCAGCCAAGGCCGTTGCCGAAGCGGTTAGGAGCACGCTTGGACCCAAGGGAATGGACAAGATGCTTGTCGATAGCCTCGGAGATGTGACCATAACCAACGATGGGGCCACAATATTAAAGGAGCTAGATATCGAACATCCCGCTGCGAAGATGGTTGTGGAGGTCTCGAAATCTCAGGATCAGGAGTGCGGTGACGGTACAACGACCGCCGTCGTCATTGCCGGAGAACTTCTGAAAAAGGCGGAGGAATTGCTGGAGCAGAACGTGCACCCGACAATAATCACGAACGGTTACAGAATGGCTGCAGAGAAGGCTCTCGAGATACTCGATTCCATAGGGTTCGATGTCAAAGGCGACGACGAGATTCTGAAAGAGGTAGCAAAAACCGCAATGACAGGTAAGAACATCGGAGCATCTCATGACAACTTGGCGGAGATTGCCGTAAAGGCCGTTAAAGCCGTGGCCGAGAAGATGGACGGAAAGATTCATGTCGATATAGACAATATAAAGGTTGAGAAGAAGTATGGCGGTTCCGTGGATGATACGGAGCTGATAGAAGGCGTGATAATAGATAAGGAGAGAGTCCATCCAAGGATGCCCGAAACGGTTAAAGATGCGAAAATAGCACTTCTTGATGCTCCTCTAGAGATAAAGAAGACCGAGATTGACGCCAAGATAAACATAACCGACCCGAATCAGCTCCAGAAATTCCTGGACCAGGAGGAGGAGATGCTGAGGGATATGGTGAAGAAGATAAAGGACACCGGTGCGAATGTCGTATTCTGCCAGAAGGGGATAGACGACATGGCGCAGCACTTCCTGGCGAAAGAGGGAATCTATGCGGTCAGAAGGGTCAAGAAGTCCGACATGGAGAAGCTGGCAAAGGCAACCGGAGCAAATATCGTTGCGAACATACACGACCTGACCAAGAATGATCTGGGAACCGCCAAAACGGTGAATCAGAAGAAGGTCGGCGATGAGGACATGACCTTTGTAACCGGTTGCAAGAAGGCAAAGGCGGTCAGCATCCTCGTCAGAGGAGGTACGGAGCATGTCGTGGATGAGGTGGAAAGGTCCCTGCACGATGCTCTGAGGGTTGTCGGAGTCGCTCTCGAGGACGGTAAGGCGGTTCCAGGTGGAGGTGCGCCGGAGATAGAGGTAGCGCTCCAGCTGAGAGATTATGCGCCTTCCGTGGGTGGAAGAGAGCAGCTCGCAATAGAGGCTTTCGCACAGGCCATGGAGGTCATACCGAGAACTCTGGCGGAGAATGCGGGTCTCGATGCCATAGACATGCTGATAAAACTGAGGAGCGCTCACGAATCGAAGAAAAAGAGGAGCGCCGGCCTGGATGTCCATACCGGAGACATAGAGGACATGAGAAAGAAGAAGGTCATCGAGCCCATAAGAGTTAAGAGACAGGCGATAAGTTCGGCAACGGACGTAGCCACAATGATACTGAGGATAGACGATGTCATAGCCGCCAAGAAGAGCAGTCCGCCACCGTCCGGAGGCGGCGGTGGAATGGGCGGCATGGGTGGAATGCCCGGAATGATGTAAAACAAACCATTTCTTCCCCAATTTTTTCCAAAAAATCCATTCGAGAATGCTTTTTTGCAAGTCATCGTCCTGTTCTCACATGCTCTGTTGCATAACTCCTTTGGAGTTATGCGATACCAGAGCGTAGCTCATCCTTGAGTTACGTAAATCTCAACTCATCGAGTTAATGAACAATCACCTTATCTTTTCACCACCACGACCAGATCCGCCACATTCGTTCCCGTGTGCCCTGTCCTTATGGCTCCGCCTGTCTTTTCAAAGAAGGATGATGAGTCGCTGTTGTTCAGGAATTCTTCCACATCTAGCCCTTTCTCCTCTGCGACCCTCCGGGTGTGTTCGTCCGCTATGGCGCCCGCATACGGACTGTTCCCGTCTATGCCGTCGGTTCCTACGGATGCTATCGTTCCCTCAAAGCCAAGGGATAGGGTTCTCAACACAAGCTCCTGATTCCTCCCTCCCGTGCCGTTTCCCCGCACTTCTGTCGTGGTCTCTACCCCCATTACGGCACACATTCGCATACCTGCGATGCTTTTTGCGATTTTCCGCACATCTCCCCTGATTCCGTGGAATATCTGGTGGTCCAGTCCGTGAGGGGTCAGGACCACGGATGCATGGTTCACGGCCCTCCGGTTATCTGCAATTATCAGGTTCAGGTCCGCATCGGCCCTTTCCTTCCTCTCCCTTATCGCCTTTCTCACACCTTCGGACACATCGTCCCACAGCCCGTATTTCCTCAGTATCTCCTCGGCCTTCTCTCCCTCATCTTCAACCGCAACGGTCGGACCTGAGGCTATCGATGGCAGGTGATTGTCCACCACATCGGAGATTATCAGGGAAATGGTTCTGGCAGGTCTCAAATATGCTGCGAATCCTCCGCCTTTGACCATTGAAAGGCTCCTGCGCACCGTGTTCAGCTCCCATATGTCCGCTCCTTTTTCCATCATCTCCTTCGTCATCCCCACCATTTCCTCAAGGCTTACATCAGGATGCGGCAGGCAGAACATGGACGAACCGCCGCCGCTTATCAGAACGATGGCAAGGTCATCCTTTCCCAGGGATTTAGCCAGTTCAACCGCCTTCTCCGTGCTCTTGACCGTCTGCTCGTCGGGAAACGGATGTGCCGCCTTTCTCACCTCGATGTTCCCGATCCTCTCCTCCTTTATCGAGTTCACAATCCCGTAGTCCACCCTCTCGCCCAGTATTCTGTCCAGGGCCAGGGCCATATGATAAGCGGCTTTCCCCATGCCTATGACTGCAAGCCTGCCTTTTAGAGGGAATTCTCTGCCTCCAATATCCAGAAAATTGTCGGAAAGGCCCACATTTTCGGGTATGACCGTATCCGGGTGAACGGAAGCTATGGCCTTTTCCAGAGCATCCAGCACGATTTCCCTTCTCGCCCTGCGCTCCTCCGGAACATCCAGCAATTCATTGCAATTCTTTATGAAACCATCACCAGCTGGCCGGGCTCTGTTCTGATTTTTCATATACAAATAAGACAGTAGAGGATATTTTAAATTAGCGGCTCGAAATTCCATATATCACTTTTACGAAAACTTTATATAGTTTTTTGTTTACAGGCAGTCTGCGTATTTAAAAATAACGCAGGAGGATTCCTTGAAGGAGATCGGACAGATAAGAACCACAAACCGCTCTGGCCTCCTTATAATAAAAGCAAGGGGCGCCATCAGGGCAGGTACGCCGCTCTTCGACGCCAAAGGAAGGAAGATAGGCACCGCCCTAAGGACATTCGGTCCGGTGAAGGCACCGTACATCACCGCCAGACCGGAAGGTGAGATAGACATAGGAATCCTCGGAGAAAAAATCTACACAAAGGGGGATAAAAATGCCAAGAAAGAAGAAAGAACTCGTCATAAAGGACGAGATAATAAAATGCCCGGAATGCGGAAGCACCCATATAATAAGGGATTACGAAAGAGGTGAACTGATCTGTGAGGACTGCGGGTTCGTGATAGAGGACAACTTCATAGATCAGGGTCCGGAATGGAGAGCCTTCGATATGGAACAGGGGGAAAAGAGGGCGAGAACCGGGGCTCCCATGACAATGACGCTTCACGATAAGGGATTGAGCACCGAGATCGGTTGGAAGAACAAGGACTCCTACGGAAAGAACATACCCACGAAGAACCGCTCGCAGCTGTACAGGCTGAGGAAGTGGCAGAGAAGGATAAGGGTCAGCAATGCGACTGAGAGGAACCTTGCCTTCGCGCTCACCGAACTCGACAGGATGGCATCCGCTCTCGGACTTCCGAGAAATGTGAGAGAGACAGCCGCAGTGATATACAGGAAGGCGGTGGAAAAGAACCTCATAAGGGGCAGGAGTATCCAGGGTGTCGTTGCCGCTTCACTTTACGGTGCGTGCAGACAGGTCGGAGTGCCAAGAACCCTTGATGAAATAGCGAATGTCGCAAATGTGGGAAGAAAGGAAATCGGAAGGACATACAGGTTCATGACAAGGGAACTGAAGCTCAAGCTCATGCCGACGAAACCTGATGACTACATAGCGAGGTTCTGCAGCGAGCTGGAACTTCCGGGCGAGGTCCAGGCAAAGGCCCACGAGCTGCTGCAGATGGCCGCCGAAAAAGAGCTCACATCGGGCAGAGGACCGACAGGCGTTGCCGCCGCAGCGATATACATAGCTTCGATACTCACCAATAACAGAAGGACGCAGAGAGAGGTTGCCGAAGTGGCCGGTGTCACAGAGGTAACAATCAGGAACAGGTACAAAGAACTCACAGAGAAGCTCGGCATAGTCGTACCGATGTGATGAAATGAGAGCGCTCCTCATAGGACGCTTTCAACCCTTTCATCTGGGGCACATGGAGATAATCCGAAAGGCTGTCGGAGAGTATGAGCTCATAATAGGGATAGGGAGCGCCCAGAAATCCCACACCATAGACAATCCGTTCACCTGCGGGGAAAGATACGAGATGATTTTCAGGAGTCTGAGAAAAGAGGGCATAGGGGCGCACATAATACCCATTCCCGATGTGGACTACAATTCCGTATGGGCATCACATGTCATCTCTCTATGCCCCGCCTTTGAGGTAGTGCTTTCGAACAACCCGCTTACGATCGAACTGTTTTCTCCGCTCAAAAAGGTCATGAATACCGAACTTTTCTCAAGAAAGGAGTACGCGGGAAAGGAGATAAGGAGAAGGATGATAGAGGGTGAGGAGTGGAGGCACCTGGTGCCGGAAGAGGCTGCCAGATACATAGACGAGATAGACGGAATAAAAAGAATAAGGTATCTTGCGAAAGGGGACGAACGGGACTGCCAACATAACATTTATAAGATTAAAACCCGTCCTAGATATAGCAAAAAGCGCTAGGACGGGTGCCCTATGATAGAGCAATTGGTTGAATGGTTAAGGAGTAAAAAAGTTTTCGTCAGGGCAAGGAAGAAGGAC
>JAJRTH010000067.1 GCA_024278375.1 archaeon
CATATTCGCGATTCAGGAATACGACCCCTCGCCGTTCTATCTGCTGGATGAGGTCGACCAGAACCTTGACGGTCTGAACTCCGAACTTGTGGGCCAGAGGGTGAAGCGCTCCTCGGCCAGGGCACAGTTCATAGTCATATCGCTGAGAAAGGCCACGCTGAAGTATGCCGAGCACCTGATAGGCGTTACTATGATAGGAGACGGAGTATCCAGGATACTGCACAAGGTCGATCTCGAGAGCATCGAAGAACCGGAAGAGGAATACACCGCCGGCGAAGAGGTGGAGGTGAGCGCATGACCGAAGCAATCGAGAGGTTTCAGGAGATCGAAGCACACATAAACTTCCAGAAAGCGATGCTCGATGATCTTGAGGACGGAGACAGATTCTCCAATTATCTGAAAATACTGAAGGAGGTGAAGGAGGGAGAATTCAGCACCGAGAACCCCGTGGACAGGGAGATTGCCAGAATCCTTTCTCTTGCGCTCAACGAGGATTTCGATCCCTGGAACATAGACCTTGTGGAGTTCTCCAGAGCATATGTGGAAGAAATCAGGGGCTCTGAGGATGTGGACTTCATCGTTGCCGGAAAGATAATCTTCCTCGCATGGTCGGTTCTAAAAAAGCAGAGCGATGCCACCCTTTCAAAGGCCGAGGGTATTGACGAGAGCGAGTTCTTCTTCGAGGACTGGGCACCGTGGGAGTTCGAACCGTATGAGAACCTGGACGATATAAGCTTCACGGACCGCGTTGTCAGCTCCGATGAGCCGCCCATAAAGAAGGCCGTGAGATACAGGGCCAGCAGAAAGATAACGCTGATTGAGCTGGTGGATGCCTTCGAGGAGGCGAGAAAAGAGGTAGAGCTCCGGGAAAAGGTCGAACAGATAAGAAAGAGGGCAAAACCCCCGGAAATAAAGATGCCCGAGGCCGCCCACAAAGAGGACATCGAAGAGGAGATAAAGGAAGTATGGAAAAGGATGACCGACTTCGATGGCAAAAAACTATCCCTCATGAAGCTTTCCACCGGCACGAAGGAGGACATCATAAAGGTCTTTGTGGCCCTGCTCTTCCTTGCCAACAGGAACAGGATAAGGATATGGCAGAACAGCCCAAGCGGGGACATTTACGTGGAGAACATAATGCCCAGAGATGAGAAAGGCAATGTCATCGAGCCTCCGAAAATCATAGTGGAAAGCGCGGAAGACAGGAAAAAAGAGGTTCAGCTCTGCACAATATAAAAATAATGGGTTTTGGATTATTTTTTTCTTCCCTTGTTCACTCGGGCTATCACGGCTGCCGCTGCAATTCCCGCGACAATCAGATATATATCGAGTCCGGGAGTCGGCTGGCTCTCTTCTTCTGCACCATCGTCCACGGTTGTCGTGGTGTTCGTTGTGTCATCGGTATTGTCCGGAGGCGCTTCTTCCGGAACCGATATCCGGTAAACCAGAATTCTGTTTCCTGCGGTATAACTGGATGCTCTGGTTACTATCTCCTTCACACCGTCACCGTTTATGTCCTTCACAATCAGCGCTCCATCTTCGCCCACTGAGAAGAGGGTGCTTGTCTCCCACATCGTTGTCTTGTTCACGGCACCCCATATCTCTATTTTGTCACTGGCTATTACAAATTCCATGTTTCCGTCGCCATCCACATCATCGGTGACTATGTTCTCTATTATCCTTCCCAGGTCCATGCTTTCCCATTCCGGATTTCCTTCCGAATCGTATATCCTTATGTGGCCGACATAGTCCAGAGTGTTGAGGATCATCTGCCCGTCGCCTACTATTATCTCCTTCTGCCCGTCACCATCCATATCCGCAACATCAAGGCATTTGAGGTAGTTCCCTATGGATTTATTGACCAGAATGTTCAGGGAAGGAAGTGCGAAGACATAGAGTCTTCCGGATGCATTGGTGTTGTAGTTATCGTCTATGGAATACTCATTCGTTATCACAACAAGCTCCTTGTTTCCATTGGCCATAAGGTCTGCAACCTTCATCGCAATGACCGAGCCGGAAAGGTTGGCGCTCTCAGCATAAAGGGAGTGATCATTCGCATTGTAAATCTCTATTGGTTCGGTTCCTAGAATCATCTCATCCATTCCGTCGGAGTCCACATCATAAAGGACAATATCGTTGATTCCCCAATTATCCTCTTCCCACTCTATGGTTCCGGTATCCACATCCACCACCGAAAAGCCGGTCAGAAGACTTCCGACCCTTCCGGCCACAAGCTCGAGCGATGCATCGGAATCTAACTGACCGACCTCTATCAGGTTATAGAGATACGAAAATATCTCGCTCTCTGAGACCAAAATGTTCCTCTCGAAGGAAAACTCGGCTGCACTGTAAACCGATATGTTGTTGTCTACGGTTGCCGCGAGTATCTCCAGGCTTCCGTCGCCGTCTATATCGACCACATCGAGTCCCCATGTATCTCCGAGTTTGCCGCTTTCCCAGGCCTCTTCGGCATATTCGGCCTGAGCGGTCAATCCCATGTTCACCAGAAAAACCAGGGCCAGAACCATGGCTGCCGTTCTCCACACAATCGCATACCTTTTCGTTTCTTCATTTCCCATATACTGCCTCCATTGATAGGGCCGGGACTGCCAACATAACATTTATAAGATTAAAACCCGTCCTAGATATAGCAAAAAGCGCTAGGACGGGTGCCCTATGATAGAGCAATTGGTTGAATGGTTAAGGAGTAAAAAAGTTTTCGTCAGGGCAAGGAAGAAGGAC
>JAJRTH010000068.1 GCA_024278375.1 archaeon
GGTATATTAAGGAAATGGTTGACAGCTTACCGGCGTTCCCGTGGGCTCGCGCACCACAGTACAGGCCGGTACGTAGGCGGGCTTAACTTCCGTGTTCGGGATGGGAACGGGTGTTTCCCCGCCACTTTGGCCGTCACCAGAGCAGCCATAGTGCGGGTGTATTTATAAGTTTCTTTACTCCCACCTCACCTTCTGACCTTCTCTTGTGTCTTCGATTATTATGCCTATTTCCTTCAGCCTGTCCCTTATGTAATCCGATGTCGCCCAGTCCTTATTTTCCCGGGCCTGTTTCCTGATGTCCAGGAGTATCTGCAGAATCTCATTCTCCTTGCCGCCTGACTGCACGGTGAAGAGCCTTATCCCGAGGACATTCGCGATTTCCTCGGCCACTTTCAGGTATCCAGCGACGAGCGCAGGATTATCTCTGTGTTTATTCGCCTCGTTGAAGAGAGAGAACAGGTTCGCTATAGCCTCTCTGGTGTTGAAATCGTCGTCCATGACCTCGATGAAGCGCTCCCTGTACTTCACAGCCTCAGACATGTCCGGCTCCCTGTCCTTCGCTATTTCCATGAGGTTCTGAGCGCTCCTCTTCATACCTGTTAGGGCTCTATGGGTTTCCTCCAGATCATCGAAGCTGAACTCAATAGGGCTGCGGTAATGGGTGTACAGGAAGTAGAATCTCAGGGTATCTGCAGGATATCTCTTCATCATCTCCCTTATCGTGAGGATATTTCCCAGGGACTTGGACATCTTCTCTCCTTTCAGGTTCAGGAAACCTGTGTGCAGCCAGTACCTTACAAACGGTTCCTTCCCGCTTATGCTCTCCGCTATCGCTATCTCGGATTCATGGTGCGGGAATATAAGATCCTGGGCTCCGCCGTGAAGGTCGTACTGCTCCCCGAAGTAGGTGAATGTTATGGCGGTATCCTCCACATGCCATCCCGGCCTACCCTTTCCCCATGGGCTCTCCCACCATGGCTCACCTTCCTTATGGGCTTTCCACAGGGCAAAATCCTCAGGATTTCTCTTGTTGCTATCCAGCTCAACCCTCGCACCTGCCTTCAGCTCGTCCATCTTCTGGCCCGAGAGTTTTCCGAATCCCCTGAATTTGTTCACCTCGAAATACACGCTCCCGTTGGATTCGTAGGCATATCCCTTCTCTATGAGGGTCTTCACCTGCCAGATTATCTCATCTATGTGGTCCGTGGCATTTGCATACAGATTCACGGAGGTGACCCCAAGAGCCTCCATATCCCGCATGAACGCTTCGGTGTACTGCTTTGCCAGCTCTTTTACTGTGATTCCCCCCTCATTGGCTCTCTGAATCATCTTATCGTCTATGTCCGTGATGTTCATGAGGTAGAAGACCTGATAACCCTTATACCTGAGATAGCGGGCTATGGCATCGAAGGCCACATATGTCCTAGCATGGCCTATGTGCGGCATATCGTATACCGTGGGCCCGCAGACGAACATATTGACCCTGTTCTTATGAATCGGAACGAAATCTTCCTTCTCTCTCGTGAGCGTGTTGTAGACCTTCATGGAATCACCGCATGGGCGAGGAGGGAGTCGAACCCCCAAAAACCCGATCTGCAGTCGGGCACATTAGCCGCTCTGTCACTCGCCCTTTTCTTTTTGAGCATTCCGTGGGAGTATATGAATTTTTAGGATTTGCCTGTGGTAATCCTCTTCCTCACCTTCACCGCAACCCCTCTTTTCTCTTCAATCATTTCAAGAGCGCTCCTCTCCGCAATTCCCACGGCCACAGGCTCTCCTTTTTGTATTATAACAACATCATCTCCTTCTCTTATTTCCGGGTCCGCATCCTCCACTCCTATGGAGAATATGTCGCCGTGAATCTCGAAATCGCTGACAAACACCCTGTATCTC
Source organism: archaeon (assembly GCA_024278375.1). Lineage (GTDB taxonomy): Archaea > Thermoplasmatota > Thermoplasmata > WALJ01 > WALJ01 > WALJ01. The sequence continues at coordinate 1,894 of JAJRTH010000068.1, forward strand.
CCATTTTCAGCGATAATCTTTCCGCCTTCCGTGGTAAGAGAGAGTGAGCCCTTGGACTCTATGAACATGACGGTCTGTGTCCCGTCCCTGAATGCCTTGATGTTCGGCCATCTGCCCTTAACAGAATCCACCATCTTTTCTCCCTCGATTCCGAACTGATGCTCGACCATCGCCTGAAGTGTCCAGAGAGACCTTTTCTTCGGTGATTCTCCCTTAACAACGGAAAGCGCATTTTCCAGGGCATTTCTAAGGTTTTCCAGGGATTTCTTCGAGGTTGTGGAGCCCTCGGCAGTCCATTCGCCGTAAATCGCTTCGGATACGAATTCCATATCCTCCGGAAGATGGATTATAACGTGTTTGAAAGCACCCATGCGCTTGAGATTTTCCAGGGCCTCTTTTATGGCGTCTATTTCCTCTGGATCCCACTTTCCTCTAACCGCAGCATCGTAGTGTCCAGCAGGGTAATATCTCTCAAGCTCTCTGGGAACGATTATAAGCGGCGATGTCACAATGACCTCCTGCACGGTCCCCCATCCATCTATGGATTGCAGTATTTCCCTGAACTTCCTGTGCGTCCTTGATCTGGAATATGGCTTTCTGGCAGAGCATGGCAGTAGCAGAAGCACCTCTCCTCTCGGTTTCCATCTCTCAAGTATCCGCTTTCTGAACCTCATTACCTCCGGCCTGTTTATGCACTCCGGACCGGGGTAATTCACTCTCTTCGGCCTCACAGGCTCGTATCTCTCAAAGAATTCCCAGTGCTCCTCATCGGCAAGCCTTAGAGCGGCGTAAAGCCAAGGTTCGGAACGCGCCCTCATCTCCACTATATCCCTGAGCCTGCGGTTCTCTATGGCCTTCCTTATGATCTCGATCTCACGGATAGCGCTCCTGTAATTCATTTCAAGCAACTCATCATATCCGAGTTCAGAATCCCATTCTCCGTTCTCATCGAGATATTTCCCCCTTCTGGCCACCATAATAAGGGGTATCGAGTCGAAGAGGTCTATTCCGAGGTATGTGAGCAAAGCCAGATGGTTCGGCTTTCCCAGACCGGGCGCATATATCAGAGGAATCGGACCCACGAATTCTCTGGCTCTGACAGCGGCATCCACGAACCTTATCCCGTCCCCGAGCAGCTCATATAGATGGGGGAACGAGTATATCTCAGCGCTTTCATGGGAGATTTTGAGCTCATTGCCCTTAAAATATATCGTGCCGAAGACTCCCTCACCCTCGATTTCATTCAGTGCGGACGCCCCGATAGGATATTTTACCTCAGGAAAGTTCACTGCCGCTATCTTGGTCCCCTCCTCTGCCATCCTGTGTTCAGCATAATCCGGGGCAGTAAATCTCTCTGTGTCTATGAATAGGAGCGCGGGGGCTACCATTTCCCCATCGTTCCATCTGGATATTCTGCCTAGCGAATCTCTTTTCATGGTTTCAAGCATCATGAAGGAATGTGTTTCTGATATAAAGGATTCCCCTATTTTTGCTCTGTTTTTAATAATCGGCGCTTCATGGCAAACATTTAATTACCCGAACCGTATGGTAGGTTCCCGTGATGCGATGAAATATATAGCGGTCACGGGCGGAGTTTTATCTGGCCTCGGGAAAGGAATAGCTGCATCCTCGATAGGGAGGCTTCTCAAGGCACGGGGTTTTAAAGTAACTGCTATCAAGATCGACCCCTATCTCAATGTCGATGCGGGTACGATGAACCCGTATCAGCACGGCGAGGTTTTCGTCCTCGGAGACGGCGGTGAGGTCGACCTCGACCTTGGAAATTACGAAAGGTTCCTGGATGAGGCGCTCAGCAGCGAGCACAACATAACCACCGGAAAGGTCTATCTTTCCGTTATAAACAAGGAGAGGGACGGGAAATATCTAGGAAAAACCGTCCAGATAATCCCCCATATAACGGATGAGATAAAGAGGAGGATAAGGAGGGTCGCCAGAGAAAGCCGGGCGGACATAACAATCGTCGAGGTTGGCGGTACCGTGGGAGATATCGAATCCATGCCATTCCTTGAGGCTCTCAGGCAGATGCACAGAGAGGAGGGAGGGCACGCCAATTTCCTGTTCATCCATACCACTCTGGTTCCCATACTCGGCACCGTGGGAGAGCCGAAGACAAAACCGACCCAGCATTCCGTTAAAGAACTCAGGGCCATAGGGATAGCACCGGACATAATACTTGCAAGATCCGAGAAACCGCTCCCCAGAGACATAAAGAGAAAGATATCCATGTTCTGCGATGTCCCCGAAAGAGCGGTCATAAGCGCCCAGGATGTGAATTCCATATACGAAGTCCCTCTCAACTTCGAAAAACAGGGCCTCACCGATTACATAATCGAAAGGATGGGACTCAACAACGGCTATGAAGAGGACATCAGGGAATGGGAAAGATTCGTGAAGAGGTTGAAGAACACGAAAGGCGAGGTTGAGATAGCCATAGTCGGAAAGTACACCGGACTCAAAGACTCATATATAAGCCACAAGCAGGCGCTCATTCACTGTTCCGCGGAAACAGGTGTCGGCGTGAAAATGAGATGGCTCGAAGCCGAGGATATCGAAAGAGGTAAGGCCGAGGACTTTCTCGAAGGTGTTGACGGTATAGTCATACCGGGAGGATTCGGAAATCGCGGAATAGAGGGAAAAATGATGGCTATAAGATATGCCAGGGAGAACGGGATACCTTTCCTAGGAATATGTCTCGGATTCCAGCTGGCGACCATAGAATTCGCGAGGAACGTCCTTGGAATGAAAGGAGCGGACAGCACCGAGTTCGACAAAAATACGCCGTATCCTGTCATAGACCTTCTTCCCGAGCAGCTTGAGGTCAAAAAGATGGGCGGAACCATGAGGCTTGGCGAGCAGAAGGTAATAATCCAGAAAGGCAGCACCGCCCATAAACTGTACGGAAAAACCGAAATAAGCGAGAGACACAGGCACAGATACGAAGTTAATCCAGATTTCATAGACGATATTCAGGAAGGGGGATTCATATTCACCGGAAAGGACGAAGAGGGGATAAGGATGGAAATCGGGGAGCTTGAGGAGCATCCCTATTTCATAGCAACACAGTTCCACCCCGAATTCAAATCTAGACCCATGAAGCCTGCCCCGGTATATCTCGGGCTTTTGAAGGCTGCGATAGAGTACAGAAAAAATAAGGATGAGTGACGAAAATTACCGGTTCGAGAGATTTTCTTTCCCGCTCACCATCCATATCCCAAGCAGAATCATGGCTCCTCCCAGAATTGCACTCGGTCCCGGAACCTCTCCGAGAAAGAAGTAGGCGCCTATCAACCCTGAGAGGGGGATGAAATATACGAACATGGCTGTTTTATACGCTTCCATCCTTGAGAGCGCCCAGTACCACACCGTGTATCCTATTGAAACACATATGAAACCGATGTAGAACATGGCGAGCCATCCGTTCAATGAGAGAGTCACGGATTCCCTTACGGTCTCGGGCCAGAACGGAAAGAGTGCTGCTCCTCCGATAAGGGTGAGGTATGCCGTGAGCTCTATCGGGTCGTATCTTTTGAGCAGTGGTTTGCTTATGACCGTATAAACCGCCCAGCTCAGAGGTGCGATCATGACCAGTACGACTCCGAGAATGTGTCTGAATTCGATGCTCCCATGACTCATCGCCAGAGTGGCAGCACCGAGGAATCCCAGGAGTATTCCAACGGCCTTCCATCCTCTGATATTCTCCTTAAGAGCGATGGCTGCTAAGAGCGCGGTGAACACCGGATTAAGGGCTATGAGTATGGAAACCGTTCCGGCCGGGATGAACTGTGTCCCGTAGTTGAGCGGGAGATGGTAGAGAGGAACGCTGATAAGACCCATGAAAAGAAAGAGCAGTCTGTCCCTTTTCTCTATCCTCCATTCCCTTCTCTTTACCCAGAGAAATACGAGGAAAAACGGTGCGGAAATGAGGAAACGGAGCGCGGCTATTGCAAAAGGATTCATTTCTTCGATCAGTATCTTTATGGCGACGAAGGAATTGCCCCATATCAGGGTGGTTATTATGAGCGCGATGCTCGCAGAGCGCTCCTCTTTTTCGGGCACGGTAAGCCATTCGAGGGCTTTTATTAGTTTTTTCCATTTTCCTTCAGCCTGTATGTTCTGTACTCTGCAATCCCGCATTTGTTTTTTACAGAGCAAAAAGAGCATGTTATGCGCTTACCAGTGCATTCATGCGGAACAATTTCCTCGATTGTGCCCATCTCCACCATGAGTCGGAGTGCGTCCTCTATTCTTCCCTTTGAAACTCCGAGTTTTCTTGCGAGTTCGTCTATGGTTGTTGGCCCTTTCCTCAGTTCTTCCTTTATCTCTCTGAACATCTACTCGCCAAATCCCCCTCTGTCTCTGACTATCAGCCAGCCCGGAAGCAGAAGAATGAACAGAACTATGGCCGGGAGATTGTATGCCGCAGGGTCGAAGTCCCATGATTCTCCGACAATCACTGCATCAAGGGCATCCGCTCCCATTATCAGCAGGTACATTATACCGATTATAGCCGAAAGCACCAAACCGACGAAGAGGAAGGAGAGTCCTTCGTATTTCATATCGAGCAGAGACTTGATACGATATATCAGGAGGGTGCCGACAATCACCAAGATGAAGCCTGCGAATATATCGGGGCTCGGATGTAGCGGAACGTCCCGCTCCCCGATTGCCCAAATAATCATCTCGATCAATCCGTATGCGATGTAAGCGATTCCTATTATTGCGGAGTGTGTTCCGATTACCCTTACTTTTATATTCATTTCATCACCTCATGCAAACCCCAGAAGATGACCTACGGCAGTTATCACAAGCGCAACTATGTACGCCAATGCCACCATATAACCGACTGCGAACAGCGTCCATTTCCATGAGCCTGTCTCGGATTTTATCGTGGCTATCGTCGCAAGACATGGCACATATATCAGAACGAAGGCCATGTAGGCATATGCACTCAAAGGCGTGAATGTATTGTGCAGTTCACCTCGCAGGGTTGCATTCTCTTCATTGACGTTCGATATCCCATAGAATGTTCCGTACGCTCCGACAACTATCTCTTTGGCTACAAAACCAAAGACGAGCGCTATTGCCGCCTTCCAGTCCCATCCAAGGGGCGCGAATATCGGCTGAATCCATTGTCCGATCATAGCCACATAGGAGGTTTCGATATTTGAGCCAGGTCCTCCTGGATAGGTTGATAGGAACCATATTATCACGACACCTGCAAATATTATTGTTCCGGCTTTCTTCAGGAACATGCTGCCCTTTTCCCACATGTGTATCGCGCTGCTCTTGAGCGTTGGCATCCTGTAGGGGGGCATCTCCATTATCAGCGGAGACGGTTTTCCCCTGAAAAGGAACTTTCTCAGGAGAACTGCCATGATGATTGCCAGCAGTATGCCCATGAGATACATGGAGAATATCACCGAACCCTCTATTCCAACGAAAAAAGCGCCTGCGAACAGAATATATACGGGCAGGCGGGCAGAGCAGGACATAAGCGGATTCACAAGTATGGTTATCAATCGGTCCTTCCTGTCCTCTATGGTTCTGGTCGCCATTATGGCTGGAACATTGCATCCAAAACCTAGGAGCATGGGAACGAACGATTTTCCCTGGAGCCCTATCCTGTACATTGCCTTGTCCATGACAAAAGCAGCCCTCGAAAGATATCCCGAATCCTCCATAAGCGACAGCGCGAAGAATAGCAGGAATATGTTCGGCAGAAAGATGAGGACACTTCCAAGTCCGCCTATTATCCCCTCCGCTACAAGTGACCTAAGAGCAGGATCTGTGATTGATGCTCTGGCAACATCGCCAAACCATCCGAAAAACAGGTCTATCGCATCCATGAACGGCACAGCAACGGCGAATGTGAACTGAAAAGCGGCCCACATCATGGCGAGAAATATGGGAATTCCGAAGATTTTGTGAGTAAGGACCTTGTCCAGCATATCCGAAAATGTCCAGACCCTCTTTCCTTTTACAAGCACGACACCGAGGACATCGTCGACGAATTCATACCTCTTATCCGCAAAGTATGTCTCAAGGTCATCGTTCAGCTTTTTTCCGAGTTCTTTTTTGATATAATCTGCTTTTTTGAGTATATACTCGCATCCGGCATCCTTTACCTTTTTGAGGACTTCCTTATCGCCCTCTAAGAGTTTTATTGCCACCCATCTCCTTCTGTACTTCCCGAGTGAAGGACATCTTTCAATATCCTCTTCGAGCGAAACTATGGCCCTCTCGACCTCTTTTCCATAACCTATTGTCATGTGCCTGTGCTCTTTATGTCCGGTTATTTCTTCATAAATCGCATCTTTCAGTTCTCCGATGCCTTTTCCCTTAACAGCCACCATCGGAACGACAGGAGCCTTCAGGATGTCAGAGAGCCGCTCTATATCGATTTTCATTCCTTTTGACTCCGCTTCGTCCATCATATTCAGAGCTACCACAACATTGGCACCTGTCTCCAGCAGCTGAACCGTCAGGTAGAGATTTCTCTCTATGTTCGATGCATCCACTATGTTCACCACGGCATCCGGTTTTTCCTCCACAATATAGTCTCTGGCAACCTTTTCATCTATTGAATATGGACTCAAACTGTATGTTCCGGGAAGGTCTACGACCTCGATTTCAATGCCGCGATGCGCATATTTTCCCGACTTCTTTTCGACAGTCACACCTGGCCAGTTCCCGACATGCTGTCTTGAGCCTGTGAGTTCGTTGAATATGACGGTTTTCCCAACATTCGGATTTCCTGCAAGAGCTATCTTTGCCATTTAAGTCCTCCCAGCATGGTTTATCCGACCCTATTAACGATTATCAGCTCTGCCTCTTCCTTCCTCAAAGAAAGATGGTAACCCTTGAGCTCAATCTCTATCGGATCGCCAAGGGGTGCGACTCTGACGACCTCAATTATTTCTCTGCGAATCAGTCCCATCTCTCTGTATCTCCTTCCGGCTGGACCTTTTATGCCCATGTGCACGATTCTGACTCTTTTTCCGGGCTTAACATCTGCGAGGCGTGTCATTTCATCACCTTTAGACTAATCTCATTGAGTTAGGTTTACCTAAAAATAGACAGGTATTTAAAACTTTCTTAGGAGAACATTCCCCTAGCATGTAAGAATGATTTAACTCAAAAGTAAAAGAAAAAAGGTTTACTTTTTTCTGTGACAGACGTAGCTCACAGCAACAAAGAGACCTATTGTCGCCAGTATGGGTATCAGGATAGTTGAGAACTCCGGAACGTCAATCGGTGGCTCGCTCCATCCTGTTGTCTCATATGTTCCGCCCGCTCCGTCCGTGAAGAGAGCAC
>JAJRTH010000069.1 GCA_024278375.1 archaeon
AATCCAGTATAACGCCAGTATTCTTGCCGACCAGACCGCCGACATTTCGGACACCGAAGACTGAGACGTTCCCGGGAGGGGCCCTGGTGCCCATGAGATACAGGGCGGATACATCCTTGGGGGTCAGGGCACGGTCGTATACCTTCACCCCATCCAGGGAGCCGTTAAAGAAGAAATTCGGTGTGCTCTCCGTCTGTCCGGCCCCTATCCTGAGCGGGTTGGCGGTGTTGTTCACAAAGGTGGAATTGACCGAACCCACCAAAGCGCCGTTGATGTAGAGGGATGCCGCCTTCCCATCATAGACAGCCACTATGTACTCCCAGACACCGAAGGAGACGGAAGAGCCGTTCACGCCAACCCACTGGGTGCCGTTCCCGACCCAGAAAGCCCAGGTGTCTGAGTTGGTTGCATACAGGATGTAGCCACGCTGCGGTACGGCATTTCTGGATGTGATGACCGAGCGGTATGTCCCGTTGCCGCCTTCCACCCTGGCCCACGCGGAAACTGTGAAAACGGATGGGTTCAGGCGGGGGCTGTAGGGCACCTCGACATAATCATCGACTCCATCGAACGAGCCGCTGCGGCCAGAGACTGCCAGACCAGTGGTATTTGCGCCGTTTAGGGCGGTGCCGTTGTTGCCGTTGCCGGTGGAATCCTTCACCTCTCCGGCGGTTCCGTTCCACCAGGCCTCGTCCATCTTCCAGTCGGCAATGGGTACCTCATCTATTATCGACATTGTATCGTTCAACAGGGGAGTCATACTGTACCGGGTGATGTTGCCGGCATTCAGACCCGCCAGACCACCCACGCTGTAAGAACCGGCCACTGACCCTGTAACATGGCAATTCTCCACCGAGCCCATGTTAATCCCGGCCAGGCCGCCCACCATATTGCCACCATGTACGCTGACCTCCAGATAAAGGTTTGATATGCTTCCGGCTGTGTCGATATAGCCGAAGAGTCCCACATAATCCTCTGCCGAACGCTTGATTGTCAGGTTGGATATCGTAAAACCCGCACCGTCCAGAGAGCCGTTAAATGGTGCCGTGTCATTACCTACAGGCAGGAATCCCTCATAGTATTTACCGTTCCAGTTCCACCCTGCTGTCGCACTGGCATCGATATCGCTGGCCAGCACATAGTGAGCGCTCAGGTTCGCGCTCATGTTCTGCAGGTCCCAGATGTCATCTATGATATATGGGTTCGTAACACTTCCATCACCGCCGCCAAAACTCCCACCAACGGCCCCTGCCTTGCCCACGAAGCCCGTTGTTCCAAGGAGCGGTGCCAGCAGCATGAGAAGAGCCATTCCGATTGAAAATATCTTTTTCAATTAGATACCTCCTTTTGCTTATGTCATCCCCAAACCCTAATTTGAGAACGATGGATGTCTTAGTTGGTTCTGCTATAAAAAACCTTATGATGGTACAATAATCGTTTGAATGAATCGTATAAATTTAATGTGGATGTCGAAGCCTGTGGAGGAGTGGTGGTACCAACCTAAATATACCTCCATCCATTGCAGAGCGAGGTAATCCCATGATCGACAGAAAGCTCATTCAGGAGATAGTGGAGCGCTATGACCCTGAGAAGATAAAGATAGCCGCCATAGCCTCGCATTCGGCTCTGGATGTCTTCGACGGTGCCGTCGAGGAGGGCTTCAGTACCCTTGCGATAGCGCAGAAGGGAAGGGAGAGGACATACACCGACTATTTCAGGGCATACAGGGATGAGAACGGAAAGGTGAAAAGGGGAATGGTGGATGGGGCATGGGTTCTGGACAGGTTCGCAGATGTGCTTAAAGATGAGAATCAGAAGAAGCTCAGGGATGAGAACGTGCTCTTCATATCGAACCGCTCCTTCACCTCATACGCCAGCGTAGAGAGGATAGAGGATGAGTTCATGGTCCCTCTGGTGGGTTCCAGAAATCTCCTGAGGAGCGAGGACAGAGGTGGGGAAAGGGACTATTACTGGCTTCTTGAAAAGGCTGGACTTCCATATCCTGAGAGGATAGAGGACCCCAAGGACATAAACGAGCTTGTGATCGTGAAGATGCACCACGCGGTCAAAAAGCTTGAAAGAGGGTTCTTCACCGCCGCATCCTACAAGGAGTACCGGGAAAAGGCGGATGAGCTGATAAAACAGGGCGTAATCACGCCTGAATTGCTGGAAAGTGCGAGAATAGAGCGCTATGTCATAGGTCCTGTGTTCAATTTCGACTTCTTCTACTCTCCCATAGAGGAAGAGGGGGAAAAGCTCGAGCTTCTGGGAATAGACTGGCGCTTTGAAACATCTCTGGACGGCCATGTCAGGCTTCCGGCATCACAGCAGCTCACCCTTCCGGAGCATCAGTTCGTTCCGGAATACACTGTGACAGGGCACAATTCCGCAACACTCAGGGAATCCCTGCTTGAGAAGGTCTTTGCTCTGGGTGAAAAATTCGTTAAGGCAACGCAGGAATACTATCCGCCGGGAATAATCGGACCTTTCTGCCTGCAGACCACCGTGGACAAGGACCTGAACTTCTACATCTACGATGTGGCCCCGAGGATTGGTGGGGGTACGAATGTCCACATGTCAGTTGGCCATCCCTACGGCAATGCGCTCTGGAGAAAGCCCATGAGCACCGGAAGAAGGCTTGCCATGGAGATAAGAAGGGCCATAGAGATGGATAGACTGAAGGAGATAGTGACTTGAAGTCCATAGTTGTCCTAGCATCCGGAAGAGGTACTGACCTTCAATCCATACTGGATGCCATAGAGTCCGGTTACATCAAAAACGCAAGAGTAACGGCAGTGGTCTCCAACAATAAGGACGCGTATGCCCTTGAGAGGGCGAAAAAACACAGTGCTGAGCCCATATACATAGACCACAGGGGAAAGAGCAGGGAAGAGCACGAAAAGGAGATAATTGAGGCCATAGAGCCGTTCAAACCCGATCTCATAGTCCTCGCAGGATACATGCGCTCCCTGACCCCTTACTTCGTTAATCATTATCGGTGGAAGATAATCAACATCCACCCCGCTCTGCTCCCGCTTTTCGGTGGAAAGGGATTCTACGGGGAAAGGGTCCATAAGGCCGTTCTGGAATCAGGTATGAAGGTCTCGGGATGCAGTGTGCATTTCGTGACGGAAGATATTGATGGCGGGCCGATAATCCTGCAGAGATGCGTGCCGGTCAAGGATGACGATACAGTGGAAACTCTGGCCGCAAGGGTTCTCGAACAGGAGCATAAATGTCTGCCGGAGGCCGTGAAACTCTTTCTTGAAGGGAGATTGAGGGTGGAGGGGAGGAGAGTAATAAGAAACTTTTAAATACTTTATCCGTAAATAATGTTCGATGAAAAGGGCGAAATTACCGCATTCATCCGAAAAAGATTTATCTCCGGAAGGAAAAGAAGATACAGACTATAGAAAGATGATTATGACCTCCGTTGTCCTAGTGTGTTTGATAATAATCATCGTGAATGCTATGTTCTTTCTATCCTATACTCCGTCATCGTGTTCGTGTCTCTCATCAATACGCTTCGTGGCTGAAAAAACCGGGGAACACAACTGGACGCTCGAAATATACGCTAACAACCTAAGTGCCAAGGATTTGAAATATGCTATTATGTCCGTAAATGGCACTATTCTCGTTTCTTCCATATCATTTCCAATAGTTAGCGAAGTTCCAGATTCAAATGGGATTGCATGGATCGACACGGATAACAACGGAAAGGTGAATACCGGGGATGTGCTTATAATCGACAATCCTACCGTCAGTAGCGGGGATTACTTCAAAATGGTTGCCGGTGCTCCAGGAGAGGTCGAACTTCCGTGAGACTGATAAGCGTCCAAACCTTTAAAAGCCCGAGGTGATTCCATCCCGTTTTATGATAGATAAGAGTCAGTGGTACGATAAGGCCGGAGCAAAACACCCGCTCACCGTGGAAGGAGACTGCTCCAAGCTACCCTTCACCCACGCACTGGAGATGGAGTACTTTCTCGTTACGAACAGGGGAAAGAAGCTGGGGCACGGTGCGGTGGAGAAGATATACGGGAAGATAACGGATTCCGACCTCGGTATCGTGCTGCAGAGAAGGATGCCGCCGGAATACAAGAGGAAGGTACTGCAGATATACTGGGAGCAGTCCAAAGGTTCGACGTACGATGCGCTGAAGGTTGACTACGATGTCAGGGGTAAGAAGGTCACTAACGAACTTCTATCGATAGACAGGAACGTGGTGGAATGGCCCGTTCTCGAGATTGCCACGCCTCCTGCCGATTCGTTCTATGAACTGGCCTGGTGGACCTCCGCCCTGATAAGCCTAATAGTCGAGAGGCTGGAGGAGATAAATCTCAAGGTTTATGTCCTCGCCGCTGGCTCAAATCCCTACGAGGACCTGCAGGAGGCTATGAGAGGCGAGTCCTTTCCGACCTGCGGTGACCACCACCATATAGGCATAATGATGGATGAGAACTCGAAAGAACAGAGAGCGATACTATCCAATTTCTATCATCTGATGAGGCTCTTCATACCGCAGATAATCGTTCTCTCGGCCAATTCCCCGTTCATAGACGGAAAGCTCATGGGAAGGGTTAGGCATGGAGACTATGACGCTCCTTTCCCGGGAAGCGTTAGGAGCCTCAGGATAATGCACAACAAGAAGCATCTGTGCAACTTCAGCTCACGTGAGTATATGCCATATCTGAAGAAGGGCTGGGAGAACCCGGATGAGTTCATAAAGGAGTTCAAGAAACAGAACAGCTCCTTCAGGAGCAACACGCACTTCCTGGATATGGACCCCTGGTCTCCGTCCAACCATACCACGGAGATAAGGGTCTCGGACTCTCAACCCAGCGTCGCAAGGAGGATTGGCATAGCCATGATAATCCAGGCCATCGCGGTTAAGGCGAAGCATATGGCCGAGAACCCGGAACACCTGGACGCACGGGTTAAGAGGGCCCTGCGCATAAAGAACGCGGACCTGTTCACTATGAAGAAGGTGGCCGTTCAGGGAGGTAACTGGTTCAAACCAGGAAGAGGCTCCGTGTTCTCCAGAAAGGCCCGAAAACTCAAGCGCTCCAGATTTGCGGATCCGATATTCTCGGACACGGTGCTTGAGATGCTGAACTTCCTCAATCCGGAGTTCAAAGAGATGAGACTCACGTATTCGCTCTTCCTGAACCCGATAAGGGCGTCCGCCTTCGCCTGCGACGGGAACGGTTCCTCCCCTGCCCAGTACTGGATGCTGGATTATGCCAGGAACGGAGGGGACATGGAAAGGGTCGTAAAACGTATGCTGAAAGCCACGAGGAACGGGAGGAACATGTGGTATGATGCCATGGTGCACGCTCCGATAGACTGCAAGGAAGCCCTGGGAGGCAGTAAAGGTGCTGCTGGTAAAGGATGAGTACGAGCAGATCCACACCTTCATAATGGTGGATGCGCACACGCACATCAAGGTGGAAGGACTGAAAGGACTGTTGCCCTCTGAGTTCGTCAGCAGATACCACCATACGATAAGGGAAATCGTAAGGGAGATGAACGAAAAAAAGGACGGTTTCAGATACTCCTTTCCCTGGAAGCTCAAGAAGCGTGTGCCGGATTTCTATGAATTCTGCCAGCGAGACCTCTACACCCTGGTGCATTCCGAGGACATCTCCAAGAACATATCGAGATATCTCGGTTTCGATTTCTTCATCACGTTCCCCTCGGACATACCCGACCCGCTTCCAAGGGACTACAGGAGGGTGAACGAATCCGTAAGGCAGCTGTTGACGGAAAAATCCCCCAAAAGGAAGCCGCACAACAACCTGAGGTTCTTCGGATTCGGCAGGGTTGACCCGAACCACAGCGATGCGCTGGACACAGTGGACAGCGGAGCCCAGATGGGTATGAAAGGGTTCAAGATGCACCCGAAATCCGAGAACTTCAAGATAAACTCCAAGAATGTCAGGAACGTACTTAAAAGGCTGGCCGAGCACGACATACCCGCCATCTTCCACACACAGGACGAGATGGGGGAGAAACTGCACAAAGCCGTGGCCAAAACGGTTGAAGAGCTGATAAAGGAGGACAAGCTCGATCTGATACCGAGATTGAAGGTGATAATCGGCCACGCCCCATGGAACGGTTCCGACAATCCCAAGCTATTCAAGGCATTGAGCCACCCCAACATATTCGGCGAACTCTCGACCCTCAAACCCGAGAGCTACGGGACGTTCTTCTCCAATGCCCGGGAGATAGACTACGGAGAGATGTTCGAGGCCCCGGGTCTCGAGAGTCTGTCCAAGAAGGAGGTGGAGGAGATGTACTTCCTATCCTTCGGATACTCGAGATACAACTACTGGTCATCCAAGATAGCCTTCGGTACTGACAATCCATACCCGCCCGCCTACGGGATGAGACCTCTTCTCAGATATCTTCTGAGCTGGGACTTCCCGGGCAACAGCTCGGACCTGGCCAACATATTCGGCATAACCGCTCTCAAGCTCATGCCGCACGGTGCCTTCTCCGGAAAGGACATTGGCGGAAAGGTCTCGGGTGCCGTGGAGTTCCACGAGATAGGGATGGAGGAAATAGAGGAGAGAAGCACCAGGATACTGGGCATAGATCTGATAATAGAGACATTTCCGGTGGCCAGGCTCAACGGCATAGTGATAACCTATCTGGTGAACGGAAGGAAGGAGTCCGTGTTCCTGAACTCTCTGTTTGACAAGAGCGCTCCGAAGAACCTGATAAGGGGGAACCTCTTCGATTTCAGGAAATCCAAGCTCTATCCCAACGGCGAGGGGGTCTTCGAGGAGATAGAGAAGAACATAAGCTAGTCCTCGATTATCGTGTTGAAGCCGACTACGGTAGCCAGACCCGCAAGCGTTCCGGTTATTAGTCTCAGGAGGTTCGTGCTCTCATAGGACGTTATGAGCTGGATGCCCCCGTCCAGGGCAAGTGGGACTATGAGTGCCACTATCATCCAGAAAGGCATCTTTATACGGAAGAACACCAGGAGGAAAGCGAATATGCCTATGGAGACGAATATCCCCGTGCATCTGGCACATACCGGCATCTGGTTCCCGTTGAGGAAAAACGAGCGGGATGCGTGTTGATGGCATTCCCAGTCGCCGAAGGTGTATATTAACCTCGATACCGGGTTCTGCATCCCGGAGATGTTCCGTGCGTGTTCCAAAGTGTTAACCGCTCCGTTCTCACCGAAGTTCACGGTGCCCGGAGGTTCCAGGAAAGGGGCTATTACAAGGAGTGCGCTGAACAGCAGCAGGGCGGAGGACATTATCAGTCTGGGCCAGCTCATCTCCCTCCTTCTTATCTCCACGAGGTTCCTAAGGTCCATCAAAGCACCCTTGTTATCAGGTTGTTTTCCAGTCCGATCTCCTCCACGAAAGCCACGGCATCGGATATTTCACCCACCTCCTCTATGTTGGTATGGGTGTCCGTCCCGACGGAGACGAGGACTCCCGTGTTCGCCAGTCTGTTAAAGAAATCTATGGCGAACCTGTAATAGGGCCTGCTGAACTTGGAGTTCCTGGGAGAGGAGGACAGTTCCACGAACATCCCGTGGTCCTCCAGAACGTTCAGAAGGGCATCGTAGTCTATCTCTCTGAAGTTACTGCTTATGTCGTTATGGGCCAGACCGCAGGGTACCTCTATCTTCCTGACCACATCGAACAGCTCCCATAGATGCATTCCCTCCCACAGGTCGTCGTTGACATACTCGAAGAGGACGTAATCAAGGGAATTGAGGAGGTCATACCGTATCTCGTCGAAGTTCGTCCTTTCCCTGGATGCGTCTATCTCCACACCTAGCATGACACGGATATCCCGCGAGTACTTGTCCTTGAACTCGGTAATGGCATCTATGTAGCGTTCCAGGGCGTAGTTATCCATGGAGCGCACCTTTCTCGTGAGATAGTGGTCCGTTATGCCGATATAGTTCAGACCCAAGGATATGGCCTTCCTTATGATTGCTTCCGGAGCGAACATGCCGTCCGAGAACGTCGAATGGTTGTGCAGATTCATCCTTATTATGTCCTCATAGCCAATCCTCTGAGCGACTCTTTCTTCCTCGGAGGTGTAGGGTATCATGCGCTCCATGTCGCCGCATATCTCCTTTCGGTTATAAGTTTAAGGGATGTGCGGGAGTTTGCCGCAAAGGAATATTATGTGCTCCGGTATTCTGTAATCCCGCAGTATCCCGGGCGCTCCCTCGATGGGCTGCGGTTCTATTATCCTCCGCACGTACATACCTGCATTCTCAAGCCAGCGTGTATAGGATTCCAGCGTCCAGTGGATGTCCGTGAACTCGATGGTGGAGCCGTCCGTGAGCAGCGCCTTGGACCTGTATTCGGAACCGTCCTTGAAATAGGAAAAACCCGGGAGGTGTGTCTGGTTCTCTGCGCTTGTTTCCGGTATCATCAGACATATAGGGTTCAGGTCCGTGAATATCAGATGGCCGTCGTCCCTGAGGACCCTGGATATCTCTCCGAATATTCGCCGGACCTTCTCCTCCGTCGGAACATTCAGCAGGACCATGTTCATGACCCCCCAGTCGAAGCTCCTGCCGTCGATGTCCCCGAGATTCGAGCCGTCGGCGGTTCGGAATCCCAGTTTCTCGATATGGCCGTGCTCTTTCCTGCACATCTCCATCCATTTCTCCGAGATATCTATGCCTGTTACGAGCGCTCCCCTTTCCGCCATAAGGACAGAGAGATCGCCGTAGCCGCAGCCCAGGTCCAGCACCCTCCTTCCTTCGATATCTCCCATTAGCCTCAGTATGGCAGGAAAGACGACATATGGATGCAGGAGGGGGGTCTTGCTGTATCTCTCCAGGAATTCCCTGTCGATGTACTCGGAAACCTTCATGCTGTTGGAACGGCACCGGTAATAAAACCTGTCGATGGATTTCCGGTAAAAACTTAATAAGATGGGTATTTTGCACGACCATGCAAGAGACCATTGGCACTGCCGTACTCCTCCTCTCTTTTGCAGTGATAATAGCCTCCATCAAGCTGAAGGTCCATCTTTCCCTCTCCATATTCCTCGGTGCCTTGGTTCTCTATGGGGCCTACGGTTTCGGGTTCCTTGAGGCGGGTGCGGGTATGGTCGATTCCCTGAGTGCGAGGGACTCGGTGAGGCTCGTGGCCCTTATTTTCCTGGTTATCTTCATGAGCAGACTGATGAAGGTGGCGGGGACCCTCGAAAAGATCTCCGATTCCCTGAAAAGGGCTTTCTCCGATGCCAGGGTATCCTATGGAACGATACCTGCGATAATCGGCCTTCTTCCTATGCCGGCCGGAGCTCTGATATCGGCGCAGATGGTGAACAAAGCGGCGGACGAACTTGAAAGAAGTGCGGAGGAGAGGACCTTCGTGAACTACTGGTTCAGACATGTGTGGGAGTTCTCATGGCCCTTCTACCAGGGTGTGATATTGACGGCCGTGACCGTGGGGATACTCGTCAGGGACGTTGTGCTCATGATGTTCCCCGTTACCGTGCTGTCCATAATGGTCGGCTACTACTTCGGAATAAGGCCTGTCAGAAAGGTCGGGGACGGGAAGAGGGACATGGGTGCCCTCATGGAGTTCCTGAAGGTCCTGTGGCCAATATGGTTCGTGATAGTCGTTTCCATCGGGATGGGTGTGGATCTGGTATACGGGCTGGTGATAACTGACATCCTTCTTATGCTCGTATACAGACTGGATCGTGGGAAGATGGGTATTGCGCTCAAAGAATCGCTTAACTACAGCATATTCCTGATAATACTGGCCATCATCGTCTTCAAGGGAGCGCTGGAGTACACGGGTGCCGTGGAGGCTCTTCCGGCCTTCATGAGCCTGCATGGCATTCCGGAGATGGTGGCGGTGGTGGTTCTTCCAATGCTGGTGGGGATAATGTCCGGGATAACCGTCGCCTTCGTCGGCATAAGCTTTCCGATACTCCTTCCCATCCTGGTGCCCGGAGGTGTGGTCTCGCCGGCGATGGTCGCCCTGGCATATCTTTCCGGTTTCATAGGGGTGCTGTTCTCTCCGCTCCATCTATGCCTGATATTCTCCACCGAATACTTCAAGGCCGACCTTAGCAGGGTGTACAGGAGGCTGTATGTCCCATTGATAACGCTATTCCTGCTGGGTGCCGGCTATTCGATGCTGCTTCATCTTATCTAGAGAGGGGGTGTATATGACATCGGTGCCGTCACAGATCCCTATCAGCCCGCAGAAAGGAGGTACTGCATAACAAGGTACTGCCTCGAACAGCTTGCCGCACACAGGGGCGGTGTGAGCGTGCTCACGAAGTCCGGTCTCGTGACCAGGGACATCGACCTGCTGAGGAAGATCGACGATCTGGAAGTGGGTCTCACCATAACCACCCTTGACGACGACACAAGGAAGATCATAGAGCCGGAGGCATCATCCGTGGAGGAAAGGCTCCAGGCTCTCCGGGAGCTTAAGGACAGCGGCATAAGAACATACATCTTCCTCGGCCCGATAATACCCTCGATAACGGACCCGTATCTGGAGGAGATATTCAGAACCGCAGGAAGGATTGGAATAGATTACATAATAGCGGACAGACTGAGGATGAAGGAGGGGATGCGGGAGAAGCTGCTCCCTATGAGGAACAGGTTCCCGGAGATGGAAAAGGGCAGGGAATGGAATTCCAGGATAGCGGCCAGGCTCTCGAAGCTGAGCAGGGACTTCTCCGTACCCGTGGACATCTCCTTCCGTGACATCACTTTCACCCACCCCCTCTAAACCTATATATGCAATCAATCCATACCCTGCTAAGAGGTGAAGAAATCCTTCACCGAGGAAAGGTGATAAGATGGAAAAGGAACAGGTTGCGCTCCACATAGAAAGAATAAGAAGAGCGCTGGAAAAAGAAGGAATTGAGGCGAACGAGGAGGCCCTGAGAAAGGACTTCCTCAGATACATAGAGTTCGACATAAGCCCTGACGAGGCGGAGATGAGGATACTGAGGAAGCACGGTGTAACTCCCAGGGACACGGTGAGGAAGAAGATAGGGGAGATAGGTACCGAGCCCATATCCGTGAGCGTTAGAGGAAGGATAGTCAGCATAAACTCCGCCGTGTCCACCGTGGACGGCGAGGAAAGGAAGAGGTACTACGGTATACTCGGGGACGAGACCGGCACCATACCCTTCGGCGCCTGGGACGTTGACCTCTCCGGGTTCTCGAAGGGAGACAGTGTGGAGATAGACGGAGCCTTCATAAGGGAATGGAACGGTAATCCACAGCTCAGGATATCCAGGATAACGAGGATAGAGAAGATAGACGAGGAGTTCAGCGTGAGGTTCTCTCCCAGGGCAGCCGAGGAGGCTAAGCTGGCGGACATAGCCGACGGCGACAGGGTGTCCATAAAGGCCAGGATCCTCTCGATGGAAGAGAGGGAGATAAGCATAAGGGGAGAGAAGAGGACCATATACTCCGGGATAATGGCGGACGAGAGCGCAAAGGTCCCGTTCACCGCCTGGAAGGACTTCGAGCTCAGGCCCGGTGATCTGATAAAGGCGGACGGTGCCTATGTGCGCTCCTGGAAGGGCGTTCCGCAGATAAACCTGGACGACGGTATGGAGATAGAGAAGATAGAGGAGGAGTTCCCTTCTATGGAGGAGCTCAGCGAGGGCAAGAGGATACGCATAGAGGATATTGACGGAAAACAGGGAATGACGGACGTGCTCTTCGAGGCCACCGTGCTCCAGATAAGGAGCGGGAGCGGGCTGATATTCAGGTGCCCCAACTGCAGAAGGGTCCTTCAGGACGGAGAGTGCCAGGTCCACGGAGATGTGGAGGGGATGCCGGACCTCAGGATAAAGGCCGTAATAGACGATGGCACCGGTGCAATAAACACCATCATCGGCAAGCCCCTCACTGAGAAGATACTGGGAACCGATATTGAGGACTGCCTGAAGGAGGTCAGGGAGAAGATGGACAGGGGAATAATCGCAAAGCGGCTCGAATGTGTCCTCGAGGCCGTCCCTGTGAGGATAAGGGGGAACCTTGTCTCCGACGACAACGGCTACACGCTGATAGCCACCGACATAGAGATCATGGCCGACAATCCGGGTGAAAGGGCCAGAGAGCTCATAGAGGAGTGGGGTGTCTGAATGATGAAGAGAGAGCTTGCGTGGAGGGTCTTCTCGGAGGAATACTCCGCATCCACCCTTGTCGAGTCCTTCGTGGAGGAGAAGAGCCCGACATATGTGATAACACCGCTGGGGGCCAGGATGAACAGGCTCTTTGTGGTCGGTACGCTCGTGGAGGTGATGAACTACGGCACCGATGAGGAACCGATGGTTAAGGCTGTGGTTGCCGACCCGAGCGGGCATTTCTACCTGAACACGGGACAGTACAACCAGGAGGCCGGCTTCGCCCTGCTTAGGATGGAGGTCCCGAGCTTCGTCGCAGTGGTCGGAAAGGTGCACGTCTATGAGCCCGAACCTGGAGTCTTGAGGAAGTACGTGAGGCCGGAGCTCGTCAGGAATGTGGACGAGAGCGCGAGGAACCGGTGGATAGTGGAGACCGCAGAGTTCACCAGGGAGCGGATAGAGGCGCTGAAAGAGGCGCTGGCACTCGAACAGCCATCCGTGGAGACCCTGGTCGCACTGGGAATTCCCAAGAGGCTTGCGATAGGAGCGGTCAAGGCGGTGGAGCACTACGGGGACGTGAACATCAACAGATACTGGAACACCATATCCGAATCCCTGAGATATGTCCTGGCGGACAGGGAAAAAGAGAGCTCAGAGAGCATGGAGACGGAGATAAGGGAGCTCATAGAGAGCACTGCCAAAGGTGACGATGTGTACTGGAAGGACCTCAGGGAGGCCGCCAAGGAGAGAGGAATAGAGGAAAGCGTCCTCGAGAGGGAGGTCGATAGGCTCATAAGACAGGGTGTCCTCTACGAGAGGAAAATAGGCGAGGTCCTGAGAATAGACAGGGATGACTGGTCCTAACCCCTCATTATCTTGAGGCAGATCTCCTTACCCTTCTCTGCCTTTTTTCTGTAACTCTCATCAGGTGCGAGCCTTATCGCCTTGTTGAAGGCCCTCAGGGCCTGTCTGGTATCTCCGAGCACCAGGAAGGAATAGCCGATGTTGAACCATACCCTGTCGTTCTGCGGATTCAGTCTCAGAACATTCTGGTAGGCCACAAGGGAGCGCTCGTACTCCCTCATCTGGGTGAATATGTAGCCCACGGTTATCCAGTATGCCTCCTTCTCCTCTATCTCGAGGAGTTCCTCGGCAACCTCCAGAGCGTTGAGGTACTCTCCCCTCTCAAGATGTGTCTTCAGCAGCTTCGTCTGCTCTTCCAAAAGCTCCTTCGATACCTTGCCGTGGGAGTGCACAGATGGAAATGGGCTTTATTGATAAAAGTTTCCCTATCTCGGCACGAACCTCAGTATCGCCCCCAGTCCGCCGATGGATTCAAGCCTCTTCCCCGGTTCTCCGAGCTCGCTTATGACGACCACCTCGGCACCGCCCTCCTCTGCGAGCTTCATATATTCCTCTCCCTTCCGTGTCCTCATCAGCCTGCTCGATATGAGGAGTCTTTCAACGGCCCCCTGCCGGAGATATCTCTCGACATCATCCTTTCCGTAGGCACAGGCACCGCTCCTGGAGATCTCCACGAAGAGCCTCTCCACCTCCCTGGCCTCCCTGGCCATCCTGGAGTCCTCGAGCACATCCGTCCCAACCCTTTTCATAACCTCATTGACGCCCACGGTCCCTCCGTGGGATGAGGCATACACGTGAGCGTTCGCGAAGAGCCCGGGCTCCCTCTCCCTCGCCCAGGAGATGAACTCCTCCTTCGTGAAACCCGGACCTATTATCAGCAGCTCCCCTCCTCTGTAGAACTCCTTCAGAGCGCCCAGTATCTTCCCGAAGAACTCGTCCTTTTTCGATGACCTGTACTGCTTTCCGCTCCCGGAGAACGTTATGGTCGCAAGCCTCTTTATCCCGTACTCCCTGAGGACTATTATCTCCGCCTCGTCCCCCTCAAGGGTAAGGAAGGTTATCAGCGGCCTTTCTATCGATTTCATGGCCTCATCCAGCCTTTTGAGCTGAGCTCTCCCCCATCTTTCCTTTATTATCGAGAGTTCCGAACCTATTGTTATGTTGAAGGTGTGATGCTCTCCTATGTCCTGCGGCCCGTGCTCTATAATCCCCAGTATCCTGAGCCTGTCGGTGAACCCGTGGAACTCGACCTTCTCCACCCTTATCCCCAGCCTCATCGTCTTCTTCTCCCCCCTCTCCGCCCTTATTCTGTCGGCCTGCTTTTCCTCCCTTCTCTGGGTCAGGGAGAACACCAGGTCTCCGGGTGAGATGATGTTGTAAAGGTGCCAGAGGTCATCCTCGACCTCGACCCTCAGCTTTATCTCTCCGTTCTTCAGGTCCTTGTGGAGAATCTTCATCGGGAGAGCATCGTAAGGGTATTAAAAAAGTATTCTAAAAAATTGGAAAAAAGGGTTTGGGTTTACCAGTAAACGGTCCAAATCGCTGCTGCGGTGGTGTGTATCCAGTAGCCCTTTCCGGGTTCCATTATATCCGTGGACGCAAGGATGTCCATCTGCCCGGTCGTGGTGTTGTATGTCTGTACATAGTCATATGGTATTCCGAGAAGTGCATCAGCCACGGTCTTCGTGCCGTTTCCGCTGGGATAACCGACGAGGTTCCAGCCCTTATGCAACAGTATGTCTGTGGAACCTATGCTGTCACCCGGACCGCTCAGCACACTGTCCGTGCTCACATATACCCATATACCCATGGTATTGTCCACTAGCGGGAATCCCAGGTTGTATTTGGCGAGCCTCGCTGTGCCGTATGTCTTCCAAACCTCATTTTCGCAAACCATCGCCCTGGTCCAGTTTATTCCCGAGAGAGCGGCGCCTATTTCGGTAGGCGTCGTGAGCCATGGTATGGATATGAGGTTCCAGCCGGCCACAAGGTTAATATCCATTGGCGCCGCGGGTGCGGAAAGGGCCGGAATGACATTCGACTGGGTATCTCCGTAATCGTAGTAGAGCACGAACTGAGGTGCCCCTACAGAGGTCCTTATGACCATCTTGTCTATGTACAGGGTGTCCGCATAGGTATTGCCTGCGGTTCTGTCGATATCGACCGCCTTGATGTATGCGGTACCGGTGAGCGTGGACGGCAGCGAATAGGTCTGTTCAAGGTCATCATCCGCTGTCTTTGTGATGTTGAGCATCGGTGTGTATGTGACATTGTCCGTGGAGTAATAGAATGCGAAGTCATCGCCCTCGGTGTTCGCCGTGTGGTATGCTTCCACCGCAAATGTCACCGCCGTGCCTCCTCCCGTGACATTGAACGTCCATATGTGCTCCAGCATGCTGGTTGGTATGTCCGCTGTCACGAGTACATCGTCCACGGCCGGCCCCCAGTTGGTAATGCTGGTGTCGGAGCCGAAGTGCCATCTGAACTGCACGGTATCCCCCGGACCTGCGACGGTGAATATGTCGAACACAGGGTTTCTCCAGGATGCCACGCCGCACCATGCGGCCTCTCCGCCAATCGGATTGCTGTAACCCGTAGAAAGAGCGGTATCGTCGTAAGCCACGCTGGTGCTCACGTTCTGATAGGCTCCGCCGTTCACACTGACCTTGAGGTTCATACCGTCATAGGTGTTCTCCATATCCGAATACAACCAGAAAGATAGGTTCGCTCCTGTTGCCCCCGTGGGTATAGTTATAGGTGGGCTTTCCAGGTATGCACCCTGGCTGCTGGAATAGTCGCCGCTGATGTTAACTGCGGCACAGTACGAGCCGGAATATGGTGCGGGTGCTCCGGTGCCCGAAGGTGTGCCCACACCCCATTCGTCTATGGTGAACGGCGGACTGTTGGTGTAATCCCAAGCTGCGTGGGACCATCCAGTTGGCAGGGTTCCGCCCTCGAAGTCCTCGAAAAGCAGGGTAACGGACGATGTGGCATTGTCTTCGGTCAACCCCTCATAGACATTGTCCGAAACCGTTGTATTAAGATAGTCACCGCTCTGACTTCCGTATATCCCAGACTCCGATTCCGCATAATCCGAGATGAAGCTCGAAGTTGCCCCGGACAGCGCGTCCAGCCATATCTCGACGGATATCGCATCGCCTGCGCTGATTGTTCCTGTGACCGTGTCCGTCCAGGTGAATAGATGAGGAGTCTCGTAAAGACCGACGTCTTCGTCGTCATCGACCGTGGTATAGAGAAGGGTCTGGCTCACCCCGTCATATTTGTATATCTTAGCATAGAGGTATCCGGAAATCGCCGTTCCATCCGTCACCTTTCCCCATACATTGAAGGTCCAGTTACCATTCAGACTCTTTCCGTCCGCAAAGCTGTGGGTCATCCATCCCGTTGAACCTATGAGGAACTGTCCGGCATCGTTTATGTCCGTGGCTACCGAATTTCCCGCAAGCTCGACGGGTTCCATACTCAGGTTCTGATATCCCGCGATCCCAGGTGTCTGGACTTGAAGGAACCACTGATCATCCGGAACATTGTCTATCGAAAACGGATCAGACTCCGCCGTGGCGGTCTGAGGTGCGGTATCCGTTGCGTTGATTCTGATAAGGTAATTCACTCCGTCCGCCATAATGGAGGTGTCCCACAGATATGAGCCGTCGTTCACCTCCCCTGTGGCTATGGTGTTCCAAGTGTTGCCTCCGTCGGAACTGTAATAGAGATCTATGCTCAGTTGGTCTCCGTCCGGGTCAGTGGCGTTCCACTGGATATCGATGATGCCCGATGTTATCTCCCCGCCCGCAGGATACAAAAGCGAGACGGTCGGAGGTCGGTTGTGGACGACATCCAGCCAGGCGTGTTCGTAATACTCGGACCAGTCCTGCCCATCATATGCCCTGACCATGACATGATGCGGTCCCTCCGGAACGAGGCTTGTGTTCCAGTCATAGTACCATGTGCCATCCGCATTCAGTGTTACCGCAGTAGTGTTCCACCAGTCACGGTCTATACATATCTCAACCCTGCTGACAGTACCATCCGGGTCGGTTGCCGTGCCGGATATTCTCACGATGCCGGAAACCGTGACCTGGGGAATTGTCGATATGTTGTCCTGGGTGTATATTTTCTCGCCGGCAACCGGTGTCAGCATCTCTATTACGGGTTCTTCATTGGGATAGTCCGTGGAAGCGAGCATCGCCTTGACAAAGTCATCCCAGTTCGTCTCCACGGATATCATGGAATTGTCGTAATCGGTGCGGTACGTGGTGCCGTCCTCGACATAGGATTTTATGCCATATTCGCCAAGATTCTGGTTATGCATCATTATAACACCAGCACCGTCGGCATCGGGGTCGGATATGTTGATCAACCTCTCCGCTGCATTGTATATCTCGGCATCTGTGGTCGAGGGAATCTGAGACTGTATCTGATAGCAGAAGTCCACCATGTCGCTATCGAAGTCATATCCTGCTGTTGCCTGCCATGATGCGGCATTGTCCCTGGCAGTAGTGATCTGAGTATTGTAAGTGCCTGCGCCATGCATCAGTTTCTGGCCGAAAGCATTTAGAGCCTCGACCATATAATACTGATAAAGGGTGTTGTTTATCGCCGAAAGCGTGGTGTATGTGCCGGAAGTTCCGTAGAACAGATAGTACTCGTCACATATCGCAAGGGCGAAATCGGCAGGGCTTATTGAGGGGTTGTTGTTTATGTGGGGCATAACGTTCTGATATTCGAAGCCGTCTCCGCCTATGGAGTCTTCGGAAGAAACGGTGTAATTGACGAATCTCATCTGATTGTAATTCACACCGTTCTCCGCCATCAGACACTCATCGTGGCTCAGAACATCTATCCAGTCTCCCGTATCCCTATGTACTGTTTCGAGTGCGGTGCGGAGATCCAGAAGGTCTATGTTCGTACCGTCCGTATCATCCCAGCATTCTCCAGACAAAGAGCCGCCGTGATTCCACATATCCAGCCAGTAATGCTCGGCAGGATAGTTTGCCATACACCATTCTATGAAATTTATCAGAAGGTTCACGTCACCCATATCCAGTTCGTCGGTAGACGGCCACCAGGTCGGCAATCCGGTGGTGACCTGAGATATTGCTCCCCCGTCGCTTCCTACCCAGAACGTAGAGTCTCCGGAAACACTATCATCCTTCAGAACGATAACACTGACTCCTGCCACGGTTCCTGCTGTCTGAAGTTCGGACAGGTCCGCATCACCGTATGTGTCCAGGTTGTTGTCACCATCGAGATATACCATAACAGTCCATGAGCCTATTGCTTTTATTGTCTCGGGGTTCGGGACTGCAGCCGAAGCGTTTTCAGAGGATAGAGAAACCCCTAGGACGGAAAGGCCAAGTATTGCGGCCAAAAACAGCGCAGCGACCGCCTTGTCGCTCCTTCCACTCTTCTCTCCTTTCATAACTTTCACCTCTGGAGACGATAGGTCCCCATTCCTATATATGTATGGACGTATTTAGTTTTTTTGGTATATGGATATTTATGAGAGAAGAATTTGTAGCTCAGCAAAAGTTAAATGGTGTACGTACAATGTTCCCCGCGATAATATGGAAAAAAAGATCATCCATATCTTCGTTGCGGCGTGCATTCTGCTCTCCGTGATCGCAGCGGTTCTTATGCTCCAGACTACGGAGGAACCCGAGAATGGCCCCCTCAATATAAGCCGCTCTGGTGCGGATTCCGTCTGGCCCGGTATTCTTGCCACGGACAATCGCCTGCATGCGTTCTGGGTGGAGAGAACTCTCGAGAGAGGATATGTTTATCATTCGTGGAGCGGTGACGGAAAAGAATGGTCGGAACCCGAGAAGATGACCGGCAACAGTTATAATCCAGGAAAAGTTTTTGTTTCAGCATATGGAAAAGATATTCACCTGATGTGGATGGAGCGCTCCTCCGATATCGTGTACATGAATTCCACTGACGGAGGCTCTTCATGGAGCGCGCCCTCCATAATAGCCGCTGGTGATTATCCTGCGATATCCTCCGGAGAAAGCGGGGTGTATGTGGCATACATCGTAAAATCCCCAGAGACCGCCATCCAGATAATTCGTAGAACTGAGAGCGGTTCCTGGGAGCGGATAATATCGATCTCGGATCCCGGCGTCGGTCCGCCTGCAATAGCCTCGTTTTCCGGTGGAGTCTGCGTTTCCTGGGTCTTTAACGATACGGTGTATTTCAAAAAGATGCTGGAAATCGGGGGTAAATTCCTTACTGCGGATACCATGGAAGTCACCAGAGGGACCAGTATCTCGAAATATATCCGGATTTCCGCTGGCGGAGATGAAATTTATATCTCATGGCTCGAAGGCTCGGGAGATTCGGGAAGCGCTCATCTTGCATACAGTTCGGATGGAGGGCTGTACTGGTCGGATGCAAATCTGGGCCCGGCTTCCGTGCTTTCTCCTGTGTCCATGTTCTTCGACGGAGATGAGATGGCCGTTTGCTGGATTTCGGGGGGTAGGATGTCGGTGACCGGTGATGTGGGTGCCGGAGAGTTCCATCTCGGTTTTCCGGAGACCGGCGCGGAGAACCCTTCTGTCTGCATATGGAAGGGAAAAATATACGTGCTCTTCGAGAGAGATGCGGGTGTGGGGACCGACATATACCTTGTTAGGGCGGCTCCGACGTGAGTTGTTCGATGAGCTGCTACATCTTCCGGAAAACTTCTTAAACACCGGAAATAAAATGCATCCATGAAAGGGAAAGCTGGATTGTTAATCGGCCTGATTCTTATGCTTATCGGAGCGCTCTTCCTGATTCTCGATATCCTTGCCGGAGATGTTCTGCACATTATTTTTGCTGTTTTAATCTTCGGATTTTCCGTACTCTCTGGAAGAAACGTTGCCTATCTTCTCCACGATTCCGCGGCACTTAAAAGAAGGACCGGAAATATATTCTCGCCTAAGGGCATGATATCTATGTGGATGTTCTTTTTCATCGTGGCAATCATAATGTACACTGCAATGAGCGCTCTCTTCTTCAAATCGGTGGGGGCTGTGATGGCAGGTATAAGCTCGTCCTATACGGGCCTGATATACTCCACTCTTGCACTAATGGCGGCATACTTCGTTTTCAAAAGCGCATCGGACAAAAATCCGGACAGACTGTACTCCTCCTGGGGGAAGAGGATGGAAAAAATGAAGGATTTGGGAAAGAATATGATTAACACAGGCATGGAGATGTTCAGGCGCTCTTTTCCCTGATTTTCTTTATCTCTTCAATCAACTTCGGCACGACCTCGAAGACATCTCCGACTATCCCGTAATCTGCTACAGTGAATATAGGCGCCTCTGAGTCCTTGTTTATGGCTATTATGAGCCCGGATTCCTTCATACCGACAAGGTGCTGAACCGCCCCGCTTATTCCACATGCGATGTATACCTTCGGCGATACCGTGGTTCCGCTCTGGCCAACCTGTATGGATTTCGGAGCCCAGCCCATCTCAACCGCCTTTCTCGATGCTCCCACAGCTCCGCCCAGAAGCTCCGCAAGCTCTTCCAGCATTTCAAAGCCGTCTTTTCCTCCCATCCCTGCACCGCCGGCCACTATGACATCGGCCTCATCTATCTTCTTGGCTCCCTCTTCCCCCGTCCTTATGACCTCGAGAATTCTGGTGAGCATGGCGGATTCCGGAATCTCGGTATGGAACTCCACGACTTCGTATTTTCTGCTGTAATCTCCCTCTTTTTTCTTGAAAACATTCGGTCTTACAGTTGCCATCTGTGGCCTTGTGTTCGGTGAGAGTATGTCCGCCATTATGTTTCCACCGAAAGCGGGCCTGCTCTGAAGGAGCATTCCGTCCTTTATTCCGAGGGAAGTGCAGTCGGCAGTCAAGCCGAGCGATAGGGCAGCGGCAATCCTAGGTGCAAGGGATCTTCCCACTCTCGTTGCGGGATAGAGCACTATGGATGGCCTGTACTTCTTTATCAGTTCTGCCATGACGTGGGCATATGCTTCCGCCCTGTAATCTGCCAGCCTATCATCTTCAGCGACATACACAACATCGGCACCATGGGCTCCCAGTTCCCTTACCTTCTCTTTAACGTCCTTCCCGATGAGAACAGCGCATGCCCTTTCTCCCAGTTCATCCGCAAGCTCCCTGGCCTTTCCCATGAGCTCGAGAGCAACATTCTTCAGATTTCCTTCATCGATTTCCGCAAAAACCCATACATCGCTGTAACCGGAAACATCCTTCTTCCCCTCCTCCTTTTCCATCACTATCGCCTCAACAGGGCACGCTTTTACACATGCACCGCACAGAACACATTTATCGCCGATGTGTGCCTTTCCATCTATTATCTCTATGGCTCCGAAAGGACAGGTCCTTACGCATATTCCGCAACCGGTACACCTGTCCTTTATGATGCGTATGCCGTTCACTGTATCACCTTCCTCTCCTTCAGGGCCCCCAGAACTTTCTCTATAGCCTCGTCCATATCTGTGAAAATCACACCCTCTCCTCTTACAGGCGGAGAATACACCCTCACAACCTGTGTCGGAGAGCCCGGGAGCCCGAACCTGCTCTTATCTCCACCTATGTCATCCGCAGCCCATGTCGGAATCTCCTTTTTCCTAGCTTTCATCATACCCATCATTGATGGGTTTGAGGGTACGAAAGATGTCGGTGGCGTGCATGTCAGGAGAACAGGCAGGGGCGCCTCGACTATCCTGTAGCCATCGTCCGTAACCGCTTTCGCCCTTATTTTCTCGCCTATTTCAAGAACCTCCTCCACATAGGTTATCTGAGGTATACCGAGATGCTGTGCCACCTCGGGCCCTACCTGTGCGGTATCCCCATCTATTGCCTGCTGTCCGCAGAACACCATATCATAATCCCCGACCTTTTTCACAGCAAGAGAGAGCGGATATGAAGTCGCCAGAGTATCCGCTCCGGCAAATGTCCTGTCCGAAAGCAGAATGGCCTCATCAGCACCCAGAGCAAGGCACTTCTGGAGAGCGCTCTTCGCCTGCGGCGGTCCCATGGATATCAGCGTTATCTTACCTCCGACCATGTTTCTGAGCCTTATCGCCTCTTCAAGTGCGAACTGGTCGAAGGGGTTCAGTATTGAAGGCACACCTTCTCTTATCATCGTGCCTGTTTCGGGATCAATCCTGACCTCCGTTGTGTCGGGTACCTGTTTGACAAGAACGACTATGTTCATGATATCACATCCTTGGATAACGGGTAACTGAAAGAGGTATATAATTGTGATGAAAAAGAGCGGGAAAGGTGTTTGTGTAAACGGTTTATTCGAAGTCCTTTCTGGTCCAGACCTTTATGCTGTTCGGGAGCTTTGCCACGTCCCCCATCTTCGTTCCGACTATGATTTTCACCCCTTTCTTGTTGGCTATGTCCACCAGTCTCTGGGTCACAACACCGTCGAAGACCACCGTATTGACTCCTTTTTTCTCTGTGCTCAGCACATTCGCCAGCTCTCTCACCGGTATCTCAGAGAGAACGCTTCCTTTGGAGTTCAGGAGCCTAGCAATCCTCTTTCCGGCCATGTCCCTGAGCATCTCATAGAACTTTTCCTGCTGTGAGGATAGTTTCTTGTCCGATTTCTGCCTCTTTTCCTCCTGTTTCTTCTGCTTTGTCTCCTCTTTCTTGGACTCCTTCTGCTCTTTCTCTTCCTTTTTCACATTCCTACTTTCCGTCTTTTTGGAGTCGCGCGAACTTTCCCTGTGCGTGTTCTCTTTCCTATGTTCTTCCTTCGCCTTTTCCTTTAGGCCGTTCTCTATTCCGTACATCTCCAGATACTGCTCAACAGGTATCTTGTTCTTCAGGGCCTTCATTATCTGTTTTTTCGTTAGTTCCTCGACCTCCGTGTGCGGTGGCGCTCTGGCGATGAAATCCACATCTGCGACCTGAAGCAGCTCCTTCAGTATAAGGGTGCCTCCTCTGTCCCCATCCACAAAGGCGGTGGTTGTCTTCTCGCCGCTCAGTTTCTGTATCGTCTTGGGAATGTTGGTGCCTTCAACGGCTATGGTGTTCTTTATACCGTGTCTGAGCAGGTTGAGAACATCGGACCTTCCTTCCACGATTATAATCTCGCTGGATGTGTCCACAAGCGGACCGGCCGGGCATTTGTCAGGCCCGTATGAGACTATCTCCTCCAGCTGTACGGAATCCCTTATGGCATCCGCCAGACTGGTTCCGAGCTCCTTTGACTCGGCAAGCATGCTTGCCAGCAGTTCCTTTGCTCTTTCCAGTATCTTCTCTCTCTTGGATGCTCTCACATCCTGCACTTCCGTAACCCTGACAGTGGCCTTGCATGGGCCTATCCTGTCTATGGTTTCCAGTGCAGCCGCTAGGATTGCCGTATCCACCTGATCAAGACTAGATGGTATGAGGACCTCGCCGACGGATTTTCCTCCCTCGGATCTCACCTCCACCTCTATCCTTCCTATTCTCGCACCTTTCTGAAGGTCTCTCAGGTCAAGCTCGTCGCCGAGCAGACCCTCTGTCTGTCCGAATATGGCACCAATAACATCGGGTTTTTCAACAATACCATCTGCGGTTATCTTGGCTTTAATCATATATTTCGTTGTTCCTGGATCGATCATACTATCATCTCCTGGAAAATAGTCTACCCCTTTCCCTTTCCTCGCATTTGTAAGTTGGATTGAGAGTGAATGTGAGAGTGAATTATGAAGGTGATAGACTACTTTCCTTATCCCAGTACCCACCTCGTATTATTTAAATCTTTGCATCAACTTTGCTTCCGAACCGCATACGGGTACGGAGAGCCTTCGCAGAGGTGCTTCCGAAATCCTTTTAATATCCCCATAACTGGGCAGCCGATAACATGAAGCTCTATGAGTATATGGCGAAAGAGATATTCAAAAAGCACGGAATTCCTGTCCCCGACGGATATACGGTGGAAAAATCGGAAGACATAAGACCTTTTGAGGGCGAAATGGTCCTGAAATCACAGGTACTCGTCGGAGGAAGAGGCAAAGCCGGAGGAATAAAGTTCGCATCCGGCCTCGAAGAGGCGAGAAAGATTGGCGAACAGCTCCTGGGAATGAACATAAAGGGTTACAGGGTTAAAAAACTCCTGATAGAGCAGAAAATAAGCATAGAAAAGGAGTATTACATGAGTTTCATAGTGGACCGCTCCTCAAGGGAGGCGATGCTCATAGCGAGCGCGGAAGGGGGGGTTGAGATAGAGAGCGTGCCGGATGAAAAACTCTTCAAAAGAACGGTGAATCCCCTCATAGGCATACAGCCCAATGTCATAAGGGCTCTTTCCTATAAACTCGGTCTCACAAAGGAGCAGACGAAAGAGATGGCTAGAATCGTTAACGGCCTGTGGGCGGTCTTTACACTGGAGGATGCCGACCTTGCCGAGATAAACCCTCTTGTCCTAACGCCTGACGGATTCGTGGCTGCCGATGCCAAGCTCATAATCAACGATGATTCCCTTTTCAGGCACGCCGATATGGAAAAAGTTGAGGAGGAATACACGCCGCTGGAAAGGGAGGCCAGAGAAAAGGGAATTGCCTTCGTTCAGCTTGATGGGAACATCGGAGTTATAGCAAACGGAGCTGGGCTGACCATGGCAACCCTGGATGTGCTTTCGATTTACGGAGGAAAGGCGGGCACATTCCTTGACCTCGGCGGAACAGACAACCCGGAGAAGGTAAAGGAGGCCTTCGGGATAATCAGAGAAGCGCCGATAGACGTGGCCTTCCTGAACATATTCGGGGGCATAACCAAATGCGACACGGTCGCGAAGGGGGTGGTCCAGGCGATAAATGAGAGGCCTCTGAATGTGCCGATAGTGGCCAGGATAAAGGGTGTCAACGAAGAGGAAGGCAAGGAGATACTGAGAAAGGAAGGGATACACGCATTCTCTACACTGGATGAGGCTGCAAGAGAGGCTGTAAAGCTTGCAGGAGGTGAGTGAATGGCGGTTCTGGTCAATGAAAAAACAAGGGTTCTCGTTCAGGGAATAACAGGCCATCAGGGAAGATACCACACCAAGGCCATGAAGGAGTTTGGAACGAATGTGGTCGCAGGGGTTACTCCCGGAAAAGCAGGGGAGATCGTCGAAGATGTGCCTGTGTTCAATACGGTCCGGGATGCGGTTAATGAAACGGGTGCCAATGCATCCATAGTTTTTGTTCCCGCACCGTTCGCAATGGACGCTGTGCTTGAGGCCATAGACGCCGGGATAAAGCTCGTTGTCACCATAACCGAGCATGTGCCTGTTCATGATGCCATGAAGATGGTTTCCTATGCAAAGATGAAAGGTGCCAGAATAATCGGACCCAACTGCCCGGGTCTCGCATCTCCGGGAAAGGCGAAGATCGGGATTCTTCCGAACGCGGTTTTCATGGAAGTAAATGTCGGTGTCGTATCCCGCTCCGGAACCCTCACGTATGAGATAGTGAATTCCCTAACGGAGGCTGGAATCGGAGAGAGCACCACGGTAGGTATAGGCGGCGACCCTGTGATAGGAACCAACTTCATAGAGATGCTGGAACTCTTTGAGAAAGACCCTGAAACCGAGAGGGTGGTGATGGTCGGAGAGATAGGGGGGACTGCTGAAGAGGAGGCTGCCGAATACATAAAAGGGAATGTAAGCAAGCCCGTGTATGCCTATATAGCAGGAAGGACCGCTCCGCCTGGAAAAAGGATGGGGCATGCAGGTGCGGTAGTCACTAGAGGCAGGGGCACTGCAGAGAGCAAGATAAAGGCCCTTGAATCGGCAGGGGTAAAGGTTGCGAAGATACCGACGGAAATTGCGGAATTGATTAAAAAGGACCTTTAAAACCCTTTATTCAGTATTTCCATCAGTTCCTTCTCGAAAAGTGAGGTGAATGCCTTAATCATCTCGTCCCTTATCTTCGGAGGTGCGGCTTCGATTCCCAGCTTTGACGAGGCCTTGGCGAGCTTCAGAAGTGCGTATGCTTCCTTCAATCTCGCCTCTATTAACATCTCTATGGCCTCCCCTATTTCCCTCTTTATCTCCGGGTTCTTTTCCAGGGTTTGCTTCATCTTTTCCTTGATCTCATCCTTCAAAAGGTCCCTGAAAGATTCCAGCATTATGTTCTCTACCTGGATGGTGCTTCCCGTTGCCTTCACAACCTCTTTTATCAGATCCTCTGGATTGTTCATGTTATCGCGCATACAACGGATAGACACATATAAGTCTTCTTACCTTACCGGGAAGATTAAACTTCGCATGCGCTCTTCACGAACTTGACGACCTTGACCCCCTGAAGTCCCCGGAATTCTTTCAGGAGTTCCTTTATTCTCTCGCTCGGAGCCTTTATAACATAAACTTCCAGACAGTTCAGCGGGTCTATGTGGGTGTGGAGCATGGTGGATATCTCCCTGTATCTGTGCTGTATCCTAATCAACTCGTGTTTTTTCACATCTTTTCCGTACAGTAGGGTTATGACGGCGATGTTCTCTCCGTCCTCCGTATCCCAGCTGCAGTCGCTTATGAAGGTTCTTATAAGGTCTCTCATCGCCTCGGACCTCGTGGAATAGCCTCTCATCTTTATTGCGGAATCGAATCGGCTCAGAAGCTCGTCGTCTATCGAGATGCTCACTATCATGTTATTAAGAAAAGCAGTCGTACTAAATAAAGTTTATTAAAGAATAGGTAAGTTTTAAATAAGAGGTATTTCGGATATTAAATTATGAAACGAATAACCGGGGTTACCGTGCTGATACTGTTGCTTGCAGCGCTCATGCCTGTAAATGGTGCAGACGGAAGGGTGGATGTTGTTGTCACTATAAACGTTCTACGGGATATCGTGGAGAAGATAGGTGGTGAACGTGTCGAGGTAAGGAGCATAGTGACCGGTCTGGAAACCCCACACACCTATGCGACGACCCCTGATGACAGGAATGCCGTAGAGAACTGCGACCTCTTTGTGGAGATAGGCATGGGTCTCGAACCATGGGCTAGCGATCTTACAGTGGATCTTTCGGAAGAAAAGGTGCTGGTCGTCTCCGAGAACTGCATGAAACTTGGCAGCAATCCCCATGTCTGGATGGACCCCGAGAACGGGAAGGCCATAGCCACGGAGATAGAGAAAAAACTGGAAAACATCGACCCGGCAAATGCGGATTATTACAGGGAAAATCTGGAGAGATACCTGGAAGAGCTCGATTTCATCAGTGAGAGGATGGTGAAACTCGGAGACCTGATCGGAGAAAAAGGCGTGATAACCCAGACTCCTGCGTTTTCCTATCTTCTTTACAGAATGAACATAACCGAGGTTCACACTCTCATAAAAATGCCAGGAAGCGACCCGTCTGTGGAGGATATAAAAACCTGTGAAGATGCAATAAGAAACGGAGATGCTTACGCCGTAATCTCCCTTGTTCAGGACTCGATTACTGCAGTTAATGAGATTTCCGCCGATACCGGAGCACCTGTCGTAAGGGGAACACCGTTGCTCGGGGCTCTCGGCATGGAACACTATACCGACCTGCTCATGTACAATGCCGATGCTATATATGATGGCATAAAAGGGGGAGAAATGAATCTGAGAGCAAATCTCCTGGAAAACAGGATGGAGGATATTAAAAGCCAGATATCTCTTCTCGGTCTCGGGATAGTTGTTCTTATAATCGTTGTTGCCGTGGAGGCATACCAGATAAGAAAGCTGAAAAAGGGTGACTTCTGATGAAAGCCGTGGAATTCAGAGATGTGACCGTTGAATACGAGAACAGAATAGCCCTCGAGGATGTGAGCTTCGGGATAGAGCGCGGAGAATTCATAGGAATTGTCGGTTCAAACGGTTCCGGAAAGACGACACTGCTCAAAACCATACTGGGGCTCGTTGAGCCTGCGAAAGGCGAGGTGTTCATCCTGGGCATGGATGTTCGAACCCATCTGAAAGAGATAAGGGAAAAGATAGGCTATGTTCCGCAGAAAACCCGGATAAACCCGAAAATGCCCGTTCTCGTCAAGGAAGTCGTTCTGATGGGGCGCTACGGAAAAATCGGGCTCTTTCGCTCACCGAGACAAAAAGATATGGAAATCGTGAAAAAGGCCCTTGAAGAGGTCGATATGTACGATCTGAAGGATGAGCCCTTCGGCCATCTTTCCGGGGGGCAGCAGCAGAGGGTCTATCTCGCGAGAGCCCTTGCTCAGGAATCGGAAATAATGCTTCTGGACGAGCCGACTACAGGGCTCGATGTCTCCTCCCAGCGCTCCATAATAGAACTCATAGCCAGACTCAAGGAGGAAAAGGACCTTACCGTGCTTTTTGTCACCCATGACGTAAACTCCATAGCCCGTGTATCGGATAGAGTTATGTATCTGAAGAACAGAATCGTTGCCTTCGGAACCCTGGAGGAGGTTTGCAAAGAGGAGGTTCTCAGGAATGTCTATGATGTTCCCGTTCAGGTGCTGCGCTCCGATGGAATGCCGTGTGTAATAGTGAGTGATTATCATGTTCACTGATGTATTTTTCCAGCCGTACATGCAGAGAGCCCTGATAACCGCTGTTCTTGTGGCCCTCGCCTGCGGAGTGATAGGCGTGTTCATAGTTCTCAGGGGTCTTTCTTTCATGGGTGCGGGAATGGCTCATTCGGCTTTTGCAGGCGCAGTTCTCGGCATACTTATAGGAGTCAACCCGATAGCCATGGGACTTGCGTTTGCAATAGCGATGGCTCTGGGAGTCGGATACACATCGAGAAAGGGCAAAATAGGCGAAGATGCCTCCATAGGAATACTCTTCTCCTTCATGATGGCTCTTGCTGTTTTCTTCATCAAACTTCTTCCCGGATACAATACCCAGGCCTATGGGTATCTGTTCGGCGATGTGCTCAATACATCATGGGATTCGGCCATAATGATAGCCCTCATGGGAATTCTCGTTGTTACACTCACTTTCCTCTTTTTCAAGGAGTTTCAGGCCATAACATTCGACGAGGAGATGGCGATAGCCATAGGTCTCCCCGTGACCGCGATTTTTTACCTGATGCTCTCTCTCATGTCTGTTACCATAGTGGCTTCCATGACGACTGTCGGTGCCATTCTTGTCTTCGCCCTCATAACGGCACCCGCTGCGGCGGCGCATCAGCTGACGCACAGAATCGATGTTATGTTTGTGCTCTCAGTAGGTTTTGCCGAGCTATCCACGATAGGGGGTCTTTTGACGGTTTCCGTATTCACCCAGCTTCCGCCAGGTCCGATAATAGTCTTTTACACGGTCACAATATTCTTCATTTCAATGTTCGTCTCTCCGAAAAGAAGGAGACTGAGGAGTATCGGGAAATAATTGCAGATTTTCTAAAAAAGATGTCTTTTCCGTTCGACGAGAGATTTAGGTGCTCGATAGCTGCCATTTTATTTCTTAGGAGGTGATCCATCTGCAGGTTCCCCTACAGATACCTTGTTACGACTTAACCCCCCTCGCTGAACCCAGATTCGAGCGCCCCAAATGAGGCACCCTCATCCGGGCCCAACTCGGATGGTTTGA
>JAJRTH010000070.1 GCA_024278375.1 archaeon
CTGGGTATCAGGACGGCTATGATTCCACCACCACCTACACGGCCGTGCAGTGGAGGGTCATCATACCCCCGACGACCCCCGAGGACCATTTCACTGCAACCATAACATACGAGATAACATACCCATAAACCTCTTATATCTCTCTTTTTCTTTCTCAGGGAGAGAACATGAAAAAAATATTTCCCGCGGTGTTTGCCATAATTGCAATTCTGGCTCTCCTCCAGCCCACATCTTCGGTGGAAACAAAGGCCGGGAACGATTATCTGCTTTTCATTCCGGAATGTGAGGAACAGTATGATTCGGGAATTAAACTCATGGTGGCGGGTATAGAGCACAATCTTACGTTTTACAGACCATCCGGTAACATAACGGTCATACTTTACTCCCAGGGATATCTGGAAGGCACTAAGGATGAGACCACCTATTACAGATGGGGCT
Source organism: archaeon (assembly GCA_024278375.1). Taxonomy (GTDB): domain Archaea; phylum Thermoplasmatota; class Thermoplasmata; order WALJ01; family WALJ01; genus WALJ01. The sequence goes on from JAJRTH010000070.1 coordinate 439, forward strand.
ACCGAGACGGAAATTTCTCCGATCTGGAGTACGGGAAATACATAAACTTGAGTTCAAGTGCGGTTTTTCGGGATAAAATAGCATTCCACATAGGCATATCTTCAAAGGCCGAAGGCGCTCTAAGGGACGAGACCGGCGCTCTCTGGCACTTGCAGATAAAAAGTGGCGAGACCACCATAACCGAGGACGATATATTCGTGGAAAAGATGGATGCGGGAATAGCTCTGAGAAGAGCGGAGTTCGAGTTCAGGGTCGAACCTTTTTCGGGGGGGCGGGTGTATCCGGAATACAATCATACTTTTCTATCGATAAATAAGGGAAACGTGCCCCTTTTTCTGACTGGATACTATGACAAGATGAGCGAGATATTTGTTACTACCAATATGAGCGTCGTTCTCCGACCAGAGGGCCAGACTCATTCAGAGGTAGAGCATGAGGTATATCTAACGGCCCTTCCATGGAGCCCCCAGGTCTTTTCGGTGATCGAGCACCTAAGGGCAGTACCTCTACATGTTATGAAGACGGAGAGCATAGACTTTTCGCAGATTCCCGGACAGCAGGTCCGTATAAGCGTAAAAGTCGTCAGGCCCGGTTTCAACATAATCGACATAGGACCGGCAAAACTGCAGTATGAGAAAGGTCCCAAGGTTGCGGACTACAACGAAGTTCTGATTATCAGAGCCTTTCTGAACGGAAACGGAAGTGCCAGACTCACACTCTCTCCGAGCAAACTTGTCATAAAGGGCGTTTATTATGATGGTATGTGGCACAATGAGACATCCTATTCTCCGGTGAGCGTCGACTTTTCGCTCAAAGAGGACGTGGAGGAAGAGGTCAGAATAGCACTCTGGTGCAACAGGGAGGATGTGAGCGCCCGAGTATCCTATACAATAGAAAGCGGCGGGAAGAGCGGGACCGCATACACGGATATAGTGGTGGGAAAGGCTCCTTCCATACTGGTGGCAGATGAAGAAAGGGGATTCGAGATAAACCCGATGAGCGTTGGCATCGCCCTAGGTTTGATGGTTCTCATGGGGGCATTTCTGGCATACTACACACACCGTACAAAGAAGGAGAGAGAAAGGGAAAATGATAAAAATAGCGAGGAATATCGGCCAGCAACCAGGCGAAAAAAGAGGAAGAAAAGATGAGAGGAAAAATCGTACATGGGTTTGCTGTTTCGACAGTAGCTTTCCTTGTCATTGCAGGGATAGTCGGCATATCCGTGGTCTCCAGCGGGGCGGGTGTGGTAACCATATACAACACTCCTCCCACTTTCGTCAACGTGAAGATACTCGACCTAGGAGAGGAGATACAGGTGGTTGTGGAAGTTTCCGATATGAACGGATGGGAGGACATCTACAGAGTTTATGTAAATGCCACGGATTCCTCCGGGAATCTGGTGGAGAGCGCTCTATTTTCCCAATATTCAACAAATTCCAGCATAAACCTCATAAACGAATTCTCAGAGCTGCGCGGAAATTCTTTGGTCGTTGGCGACCAGGGAAGCGATGTCCTGAGATTCAGGACAACACCTGCAGGAGCGGGAGGGTGGAGCGCAGACTGGTTCAACGGCACATACGAGCGGATAACTTTCGTCTTTAAGCCGTTCTCCGCATACAGAGTCCATGTGACCGCCTTGGACAGAAAGATGGAAAGGTGTGAGTACAGCGGGCCGTTCACATCCGAATACCAGGAACCTCCTCTGATAGAGGACCCCATGGTGCCGCTGGGCCTTTCTCTTGTTATAGCGGCAGCCTCAGGGACCGGCATCTACATCCACAGAAGGTACAGCAACAGGATAGCCCAGCTGGTGGAAGAGAAGGTGGGGGGAGGATAGATGGAAAGACAGTGCCCTGTTTGTGGTGAGACCGTTATTGAGGACACTATCGAGTTCTGCCCGGCGTGCGGCACGGAACTGCCACCTGCGGATGTTGAGGAAGATGTATATGCTGAAGAAGAGGGGCTCTATACGATAGAGGATACGAGTGAGGACGAAAGTGAATATATACCGCCGCTTGAGGACGAGGAGGATGCTGAAGAAGAAGGGGCGGAAGTCGAGGAAGAGGTAGAAGAATACGAAGTCCCACCGCTTGAGGATAAAGAAACCGGAGAAAAGGGTGAGGTTGTGGGCGAGGAAGGAGGAGCACCCAAGGCCGAAGAAACATCTATGGAAGAAGAGCCCGTTGCCGAAGCTCCCGTAGAATCAGGATCCACGCCTGCTTCAGAAGAGGAAAAGACAGAGAAAACCACGAAGAAAGGTAAGAAAGGAGGGAAAAAGGGTAAGAAAAAGAAGGCGGGGAAAGACGCCGGAAAAAGGGCCAAAGACAAGAAAATGAAGAAGAAAGGCAAGGAGAAGAAAAGGGGAAAAAAGGAAAAGGCGGAGAAAAAGGTGACAGTGAGTGAAAGAGAGGAGAGGAGAAGGAGAATAAAAGAGGAGCTGGAGAAGGGGGAAAAAAAGAGGGACATATTCAATTACTATGCGATAAACACCGCCACACTCATCTTCTTCGCCATACTTGGGATATTCACGCTGGCCGAATTCCTGCTCCTGGAATTCAACATAACCGCTTCGGCACCCAGGGTCCTGTTCAGTTTCGCACCGATATTGGAACCGGTCATAGGAAGGGCGGGCGCTCCCATCCTATTTCTGGTCGCTCTCCTGACAGGCATAGATGCAGCCCTGCATTACTGGGACAAAAAGAGAAACCTCTGGATTTCACTAATGGTAACCGGGATAATGATATTCGGCCTGGCACTCGCATTTGCTACGGCCACCGACGGAGATGCCCTGACACTAATGCTGACCATGGGCTTCATGATGTTCATTCTGGCTCTTGACTACATTTCGATAATGAAATATCCTGCGGTTCTCGAGGAGCCGGGCAGGGCGAATCTCGAGGAATATCTTCTGAAAGAGGAGGAGATAGAGGCCCTGCTTCAGGAAGAGGAAGAAAAGCTTTCATTGAAAGAGCAGCAGATAGAGGAACTGCAGCAGCAGATAGACATGATGGGTGAACAGCTGGCAGAGGAAGAGGAAAAGCTCAGGATGAAGGATGAAGAGCTTGCGAGAATCCAGGCAGAGATTCAGATGAAGGAGCAGGAACTCCTGGCAGAGGAAGAGGAAATAAGGATGAAGGAGCAGGAACTGAGCACGGTCATAGAGCAGGAACTCAAGCGCAGGATGGAAGACCAGCTGATGGAAGAGGAGGAAAGGCTCAGGATGAAGGAGGAGGAACTTATAAGGGCCAGGAACGAACTGGAGATACAGAGAAAACTCCATGAGGAAGCCAGAGAGAAGCTCAGGATGAAGGAGCAGGAATTGAACACGCTGAGATCCGAACTGGAGAAGCAGATAAGGGAGAGGCTGGAAGAGGAAGAGATGCTGAAGATGAAGGAAGCCGCCACAAGGATGAAAGAGCAGGAAAAGCAGAAGAGGATACTCTATCCGTTCACAGCCATAGTGGGACAGGAGGACATGAAGAAAGCGCTCATCCTCAATGCCATATATCCCGAGATAGGCGGGGTTCTCATCAGAGGGCAGAAAGGCACCGGAAAATCCGTATCCGTGAGAGGTCTCGCGGAGGTCCTTCCGGACATCGACATAACCGGATGCCGGTTCAACTGCGATCCCAGCGATTTGGAGAATCTCTGCCCGGAGTGCAGGGCCAAGTACGAGAAAGGGATTCTGGAATCCTTTAACAGACCCGTGAGAGTGGTTGATTTACCTCTTAACATAACAGAGGACAGGTTACTGGGAAGCATAGATATCGAAAAGATACTAAAGGAAGGTGTGAGGTCCTTCGAGCCGGGACTTCTGGCCGAGGCTCACAGAGGAATCCTGTATGTGGATGAGATAAACCTCCTCGACGATTACATAGTCGATCTGCTGCTCGATGCCGCATCATCCGGAAGGGTCGTCATAGAGCGCGAGGGGATAAGCTTCACTCACCCGGCAAGGTTCATCATCGTCGGAAGCATGAATCCCGAAGAGGGAGAACTCAGACCCCAGCTTCTCGACAGACTGGCGCTCCAGGTCGATGTTGTCGGAATAAAGAATGTGGAGGAAAGGATGGAGATAGTGCGCAGGAGAAAGGAGTTCACCGAAAACCCGCAGCTTTTCAGAGAGAAGTACAGGGGAAAACAGGAAGAGCTCAGGAGAAAGATAACGGAGGCAAGGGAAAAGCTCGATTCCATAACCACTCCGCCGAACATCCTGGACATAATCGGAAAGCTCTGTGTTGAATTCGAGGTGGACGGACACAGGGCTGATATAATCATCGAGAGGGCTGCAAGGGCCAATGCGGCCTTCGAGGGCAGGAAAGAGGTCACGATAGAGGATGTAATAGTCGCTGCGAGCTATGCTCTACCGCACAGAGCCAGAAAGAGGGAGGAGGAATTCAGCAGAGAGGTTGTTGAAAAGGCCATAAGGAGGCTGGAGAAGGAGGTGAGCTGATCCCGGAGGAGATTTTCCTCTCGTTCAGGGGCAGGCAGGAAAGAGGCTCGCCCTCATTCCCTCTGGTCGCTATGGTCAATCAGGAAAAGCTCAAAAGAGCCCTCATTCTGAACATCGTGAATCCGGAAATAGGCGGAGCGCTGATAAGGGGCGGGAAGGGTGTGGGAAAATCCGCAGCGGTGGAAGGTCTGGAGGACATACTCCCAGATATCGAGGTCGTAAAGGGCTGCAAATACAACTGTGACCCCGAGGACCCCGAGCATTTCTGCCCGGAATGCAGGGAAAAACAGGAAAAGGGGACACTTGAAAGGGCCTGGGAAAGAATGGAGGTTGTGAAACTACCGCTCAACATCACCGAGGACAGGCTCATAGGAAGCATAGACATAGAAAAGGCCCTTACCGAGGGCACAAAGGCATTCGAGCCCGGCCTGCTGGCAAAGGCCCACAGGAACATACTGTATGTGGACCAGATAAACCTGCTTGAGGACAATGTGGTGGACCTGCTTCTTGATGCTGCCGCCATGGGGATGGTCACCGTTGAAAGAGAGGGCATAAGCGTGAGCTACCAGTCGCATTTCATACTCATCGGGACCATGAATCCCGAGGAAGGCGAGCTGAGACCTCAGCTTCTCGACAGGCTTGCGCTCCAGGTCGAGGTCGAGACCATAAGGGAGGTGAAGAAAAGAATAGAGATCACCAAGAGGATGAACGCCTTTTCCGAGAACCCCCTGGCCTTCAAGGCACAGTTCAGGGAGGCGGAGGAGGACCTGAAAAAGAGGATCCAGGAGGCGAGGGAAAGGCTGCCGAAGGTGGAAACACCTGAGAATATACTCTATATAATCACGAGGCTCGGTATGGACTTCAATCTCGACGGCCACAGGGGTGACATAATAATGGAAAGAACAGCGCAGACCAATGCGGCGTTCGAGGGGAGAAACGAGGTCACGGTGGAGGACGTGATAATTGCCGCGGAGATGGCGCTCCCCCACAGAATGAGAAAACAGCCGTTCGAGGAGGAGAAGTTCAGCTCGGACATGCTCAGGAAGCTGTTGGACAGCTATACGTAGATATCAGTTGAAAAGATTTATATACGGAACTTCAATTGACATTTTATGGGTAAACTTGCTAAATTGAAAAAAGTGGATTTAAGAGAGGCTTGGAAGCATGAGGCTACAGATTTCACCAAATGGTTGGCCGAGGAAGAGAACATAGCTATACTAAGCGATGAAATAGGAATAGATATTCAGGTTATACAGACTGAGGCGAGTGTTGGAAGATACAATGTAGACATCCTTGCTGAAGAGACAAACACAGGAAGGAAGGTTATAATCGAAAATCAGCTTGAAACTACGAACCACGACCACCTGGGAAAAATCATCACCTATGCGTCCGGCTATGATGCGACAATTATTATATGGATAGTTAAAGACGTCAGAGACGAACATAAACAGGCCATAGACTGGCTAAATGAACACACAGACGAAAATGTAAATTTCTTTATAATAAAAATGGAACTCTGGCAGATAGGAGATTCTCCTCTCGCGCCGAAATTTCAGATAATCTCTAAACCCAATGATTGGGCAAAGGCCCTTAAAAAGACGACCGCACAGTCTTCCCTATCAGATACTAAGATTCTCCAGTTGGAGTTTTGGAACAGATTTAAGGAGTTTGCCCAGGAGCACAACACAGCTCTGAGATTGAGGAAAGCATATCCTCAACACTGGTATTCTATTTCAATGGGTCATTCTGAGGCGCATATAGACCTAACAATAAACACCCAGAAGAACCAGATAGGATGTGAAATCTACATTTCGGATTCTAAAGATCTCTATTACTATCTGGAAGAACACAAAGATGAGATTGAAAAAGAATTGGGATTTGAGCTGGAATGGATGGCATTGGAACACAAAAAAGCAAGCAGAATCAAAGTTTCAAGGGATTCCGATATCGAAAACATTGAAGAATGGGAAGAATACTTTGAATGGCTGAACACGAAAGCACAGACCTTCCAAAAGGTCTTTGGAAAGCATATAAAGGCTATGAAAAAGTAAATCTTCTGAACGCCACCTCAACCCCAGGAACCCGGAATGTCCACAGAAATCATGGCGATTGCCGGAGTAGGAACTATAATAACCGCATCTGTGGTTATATGGATATGGAGGAAAAGGAAGTAATCCGCAACCTCTTTACTTTCTCGCTCTTTAAGATGCTTCAATCCCTCAATGCAGGGTTCAACCTTGAAAGGAGCTCCTTGTTTCGGAGCGCTACCGGATGATACGGGTCTATCTTCAGTATCCTTTCGTAGCATTCCAGGGATTCCTCGATGTAGCCTATTCTCTGGAGCGCCACCGCCTTGTTCAGCCACGTTCCCACATCGTAGGGGTCTATCTCCAGCGCCTTATCATAGCACTCTATGGCCTCCCTTATCCTGCCGAGGGCTCTCAATGCCACACCCTTGTTGGACCATATGCCGGCATCACCGGGGTCTATCTCCAGCGCCTTATCATAGCACTCTATGGCCTCCTCGATTCTTCCGAGAATCCTGAGAGCTATCGCCTTGTTGGACCAGGCATCCGCATCTATCGGGTATATTTCTATGGCCCGGTCGTAGCATTCGAGCGCATCCTCGGTCATGTTCAGCCTCTGATAGGAGACTCCCATGTTTATCCATATCCAGGGGTCGTAAGGCGCCTCTTCGAGAGCCTTTCTGTATGCTTCTATCGCCTTTTCGCTGTCTCCCGCCTTCTCGTAATCAACCCCTCTTTTGAACCATGAGCCCGGGCCGTGGTCCCCCATCATCGGCGCTCCCGCTCTGGCGGGTTTACCAGGTATTTTCTCAGGAGGTCTGACCCTTTCCGGCCTTTTTCCCGCCCTTTCCATCCCCATTGCCTTTATTCCGTCCGGACCTTTGAACTCGTAACCGCATATGCTGCAGACGGTGACATTGGGATTCCACAGAGCACCGCACTTGGGACATTCCTTGCCCTCGGCCTCTATTGACACGGAGCGCACGTCCATAACTCTGTCGAATATGCCTGAGAGGGTCGAGAGAACTTGCTTAGGGAAAACCTCCGGGTCCAGAGGCATTATTAGGGTAGCAGCGTTCTTTTTGGAAGCTCTGGTTATGTAGTTCATGAACGAGATGAAATCCTCCACCGGGTTGTCCGCATAAACCCCTTCTATGCTGTCCAGAAGAATGGCCGATGCGAAGTTTTTCTCCAGAAAACCACGGATCGAATTCATGAGGGCATCGAGGTTCCGCGGACTTATCCCGCCGTCGTCGGAGACATCCGAGAGCCAGATGAAATCCGAACGATCTATGTGATAGGCCTTTATGAGCTTCTTGGGATATGTGGCTGAGATGCATAGCCCTTTCATGCCGGAATCCAGCAGTTCCTTGAAAAGAGTGTGGCTTATCTTTATCTCACTCTCAAAAACGATGTGTGATGCGCCCCTCCTTATCATCTCCTCCCCCTCTGCCTGAGATGTCTCAGGGCAATCTCTCTGTTCTGAAGAGGCACCCTTCTGTGCGGGTCTATCTCGAGGGCTCTGTCATAGCAGCGTATCGCCTCCTCGAGCCTTCCTACACTCTGGAGCGCCACACCTTTGTTCGACCATATGCCCGCATCGTTCGGGTCTATCTCGAGGGCTCTGTCATAGCACTTTATGGCGTCTTCTATCCGCCCCATAGAGCGGAGGGCTATGCCCTTGTTGCTCCACAGGGTGGCATCCTCGGGATTCAGGTCTATTCCCTTTTCGTAGGCCTTTATCGCCTCCGTCACCCTGCCCATCCTTCTAAGCGCCATGCCCTTGTTGGACCATGCCTCCGGATCGTACGGGTTTATATCCAGGTATTTGTCGTAATACTTTATGGCCTCTCCTGGCTTTCCGAGCATCTGAAGCATAACACCCTTGTTGAAGAGCGCTCTTATGTTGTTCGGCTGTGCTTTCAGCGCCTCGTCATAGTACTTCAGCGCCTCCTCATATCTTCCGCTCCTGGCAGCCATGGATGCCTTTGTCATGAAGTCCTCGGCCTCTGCCACCACAGGCGCCTCCACCACCTCGGGTTTAACCTCGGGCTCGGCCATTATAGGCCCGATATCCAGGTCCTCCCCGGGCTTTGCGCTCATGGCATCGTATATGGCAAGACCGAGATAATCCAGGTATCTCCTCGTACCCTTGAAAGCGCTGACATCTCCTTTGTAGTCCACAAGTTCTTCTCGGTAAGCATTTTCCACGGATTCGGCGGTCTCCTTCATTATTGTCCTTATACGGTCTATGGAGCGATAAAGAACTTCTTCTCCCTCTCCGGAGAACACGATGGCCAGCGAGACGAGCTCTGAGTCATATACAAGGATGATGTATCCCTTTATGTCCATCCTGCTGAACTTCGACCTCTCACCGGATGCGAACGACTCGTTGACAAAGTTGAGAACCCCCTGAAACATTCCCGCTACCAGATCAGGGTCTATTACATCCTTATCCCTCCATGTCTTTCTCTGGAGAAGAATACCGGCATTTCTGTGTATCAGATAGACATCCTCGATTTCCAGCGGGAATTCCCCTCCGGTAGGCATGGAGGTGCGCGTTTCCGAAAATGTCTGCGGGGGTGACTTCGCGACACCCGTATGTGAGGCTGCCGGATGTATGGGAGCAGGCTCGGGCTGTTTTACAGTTGCCGCAGGCGTAGGAGTGCCGTATGCCGAACTCTTTGTTCCTCCCACATCCATGAGCTCGTCCGCTTCTTTTACGATATCGAAGTCCTTACTGAGGGTAATAAGGTCCTCTTTGGGAATGGCATCCTTGTTAACACAGATTATGAAGGTCCCGTCGTTCATCGAAGCCGTGTCGTTAATCCTTTTTATGAATCTCCTAGCCTTGTCAAAGCCGTTTTCCGAAAGCAGATACTCGAAACCGTCGAGAAACACCACAGCCTCATCCTTTTCCTTGAAGAAATTGCTTATTGACCTGGTGATCTCGAAATCGAGCCTCGTGGGTTTCAGGGCCTTGGGATCACTTCCGGAATCCGAAAGCCAGAGAACCTCGGCATTATCAAGAGGGTACATCTTTTTGAGTTTCTTGGGAAACACGGTCGTTATGCACAGGACCGGACTCCCTTCTCTCGCTAGCTCTGACACGAGTTCATAGGTTATCCTCGCTTTTTCCTCGTATAGCAGGTAGTTGAAACCTTTTTCAAGCATGGACCGTCACACAAGTATTAGCCATTCACATAATTATATCTTGTGGTGCATCAGAGAGGCGCTTCGAAGTCCTCTATTTTCATCGCGAATTCTTCGTATGTGTTTATTTCACCCCTTTCCTTAAGTATTTCCCTCGCAAGAAGCCAGTATACCGTTGCAAGGGCCCCCCTTCCCTTGTTGTTTGTGGGTATTATGAGGTCGATATACTTGGTCTCGTTGTTGGCATCGCACAGACCGACTATGGGTATGCCCACGTTTATCGCCTCTTTAAGGGCCTGCTGGTCAGCAGCGGGATCAGTAACGAAAAGAACCTCCGGCTCAGTGTATTCGGGAAGGCTCGGATTCGTCAGAGTTCCCGGCACGAAGCGCCCGGGGAACGCCATTGCACCGATTGTCTCGGCGAACATTCTCGCGGGCCTCTGTCCGTACTGCCTTGCGGCAACGACGAGTATGCTCTTGGGATTGAACTTCGAAAGGAACTTTGCGGCCAGTTTGATTCTTCTGTCGGTATCTTCGACGTTGAGAACCCATAGGCCGTCGTTCCTGACCTTGAACACGAACTTTTTCATATCTTTGCTTTTCTGTTTCGTACCGATGTGAACACCGGCCGTCAGATACTCGCTTTCCGGAATCAGCAGTTCCTTTTCCTTATCCTCACTCATGAAATTCCTCCTAAGTCTCCCTTATAACGGTTATCGGTATGACATCTTCCTTGAATTCGAGCATTGCAATATCCACGGGATCAAGCATACCTTCCGGTATCGAGAGGAGTATGGGAGCACCCATGGATATCTGAAGGGCTCTGGCACCGATTATTCTGGCCTTTTCAAACCTGGTATATCTCATGTTATCTCCTGGGAGGTCTCCCTAAATATGTCCTATTTATAAAGTTTTTGAGGTCTTTGCCGCATTCTTCCGATGCCTTTTCATACCCTTGGAGCATGTACCCGTATGCACTCTCCGATTACCGAACTCGTTGAAAAGCATGACCAATGGCGCTCCAGAACCCTGAACCTTCTGCCCTCCGAGAACATGCTCAGCGGAGATGTCAGAAGGGCCCTGGCTTCGGACCTCGCAGGTAGATATTCCCTGAAAATAGAAGGATACGTGCACGGCTCATGGGTGGAAAACGCCTACAGGGGAACGGGATATGCGGAGGACATAATCGAAATAACTGAAAGACTGGCGAAGGAGATTTTCAGGGCCAGATACACGGAGGTGAGGGCTTTATCCGGACACCTCTCTGCGGAGATAATGCTGCTCAGCACCCTCGGGAGAGGACAGAGATTCATGGCGATAAGTGCCGATGACGGAGGATATGACGGTTATATGCCCGAATATCTTCCGGATATGTTCGGCTTTGAGATGCACCCGATACCCTTCGATCGGGAGAAAATGCTCGTGGATTATGATGCACTTGAAAAGAAGGTCCGGGAAATCGAGCCGGAGCTCATCGTTCTCGGGGCCAGCTATTTTCCGTTTCCCTATGACCTCAAAAGGTTGAGGGAATTCTACGCCGGTTATCTCGGCTACGATGCCTCGCATGTTCTCGGTCTGATAGCATGCGGGGAGTTCCAGCCCGATGTCGCCGAATATGTCGATATAATGGTTGGTTCCACCCATAAATCACTTTACGGTCCGCAGGGAGGCCTTGTTCTGGTTTACAATGAGGAGTTGGCAGACAGGGTGAGTTTCAACACCACATGGCGGACCCTTGACAATCCGCATCTCAACAGAATAGCGGCCCTCGGACAGGCGCTCTATGAGCTAAAACACGATTCGAACTATGGAAGGAGAACCGTTGAGAACGCAAAGGAACTGGCAGGGGCGATGGATGAAAACGACATACCGGTCAGGCTCGCACCGCAATACACCGAATCGCATCAGATACTCCTCGACCTGGAAAAATTGAAGGAGAGGTGGGGGAAGAGCGCCCACGAATTCAGCATCACGCTCGAAAGGAACAATATAATCGTGGATTCCGTCGGCAGGCTCGGTACCGCAGAGATAAGTCACAGGGGAATGAGGAAGAAAGATATGGCCGAAATAGCCCGGCTCATAAAAAAAACCCTTGAAGGAGAATATGTCGGAGAAAAAGTACTTTCCCTTGTTGCCCGCTTCCCTCTCCCTGATACGTGGTAAAAACCATATACTCATGTGTTTACTCGGCACCCATGAAAATCGAGATGAAGCACGGAGCAGGCGGAGAGGCCATGGAATCCCTTATAAAGAACGGAATACTGAAGAATCTGAACATTGCGGAGACGGAGGTCTCGCTGGATGCTCTGGATGATGCCTCCGTTATAAACGGAACGGTCTTCAGTACTGACTCCTATACCGTGAAACCGATATTCTTTCCCGGCGGAGACATAGGAAAACTTGCTGTGAGCGGCACGGTAAACGATGTGAGCGCTCTGGGCGCCAAACCCATAGCTCTTTCTGCGGGCATGATAGTGGAAGAAGGACTCGATATGGACGACTTCGAAAGAATCGTGAAGAGCATGGGTGAGACATCCAAGAAGGCAGGAGTGCCGATAATCACGGGTGATACGAAGGTCGTGGAGAAGGGAAGTGCCGAGAGGATGTTCATAAACACCTCGGGAATAGGCATAAGACACCCCTTGCTGGACGAGAACATCAATAAGGCGGAGAAAAGCAGAAAAGTCAGGTCGAGATGGCTTCTGGACTCGAATCTTGCCGACGGGGACATAATCATTTCCTCGGGCTATATAGGGGACCATGGAATCGCCATACTCTCAAGCAGGGAGGGTTATGGCTTTGAATCGAAGCTCGAAAGCGACGTTCAGCCCCTAAATGGAATGCTGGAAAGAGCGCTCGAGGTCGGAGGCATCGTTGCAGTCAAAGACCCAACGAGGGGGGGACTTTCAAATGCACTAAACGAATGGAGGGAGAAGAGCGGAATAGGAATATTCATAGACGAAGAAAAACTGCCGATAAGGGAAGAGGTCAACTCGGCATGCGAACTTCTGGGAATAGACCCTCTGGACCTGGGCAATGAAGGGAAGTATGTTATGGCCGTGGTACCCGAAAAAGGCGAAGAGGTTCTGGAAGTGCTCCGTTCCACGAAAGAAGGCAGGGATGCGGAAATAATAGGCCGCGCTACAAAGGAATTCGAATATGTGGTGATGGAGACATCTGTCGGCGGCAGGAGGATAGTTGAGCCCCCCATAGGAGACCCCGTTCCGAGGATATGCTGATACGGCGAGAGCATCAAAAACAGCAAGTAGGCCCGCGGCATCACAGAAAAACCAGGGACCGAGCTAAGCGAACGAATGGACCGAGCGGGATTTGAACCCGCGGCCTCCACCTTGCGAAGGTGGCGATCTTCCAGCTGATCTATCGGCCCGGTGCGGTTGTTAAGAGGTTTTGGAGAGGTTTCGTTCCGAAGGTGGTGATGAACAACGAAGTTGCGAGCAAGCTTCTCATAAGAGAAGAGCGTGTCTTACCGCCAATCTATGGCCCAATGTGCCCATATCTTTTCACACGAAAACCTAATCTCATATATTGTTTGCGATTTCAGGCTTCGATTCCGGTCAACACAAATCTATATATACGAAATCAAAATGGAAACCCGTGCGCATCCACACTCTCCTGCTACTTACCGCCTTGGTTCTGATGTCCGTACCCTTGGCAGATGCCAGTCCGGTTATAGGTGAGATAGATGAATATTCCAAGGTGTCAAGCGGAAACGATCTGAGCTTCAACTGGACCTTCTACAACCCGGACAATCACTCTTACAGAATAGAAGTCAGGTTCTCCGGACCTCAGGGATGGAATACGGAGATTTCGGATGTGAGTTTCGACCTTAAGAGCGGGGAGGAGCACAGTCTCCAGATAGTCATGAAACCGGATACGAGCGCCAAAAGCGGAAATTTTTCCGTAAGATTCAGAGCTATACCGTACAGCAACCCTGAGAATCAGGAGAACATTTCATATTTCGGACATGTTGAGTACAGTCCCAGGATAGAGGTCCGTTCCCTCACGTTCTTCGAGGAATTTCTTAAAGACAATTTAGGCATAGAAATAGGGGATAAAACGCTGTCTTTCCTGGTTAATGTCCTTTTCTGGGTGGCCTTGGGACTGGCCCTTGTCTTCGTGCTAGACCCGATTCTCAGGAAGGCGGCTAAAAAAACCGATACAATGATTGACGACATGCTTATAGAGATAATAAAGGGGCCTGTTATGGCATTTCTGGTCATATACGGAATCGCCTCATCGATTTACATACTTTCACCATCGATAGAGGTTGTGATTCTGGTCGGTAAGATATACGATGTTTCCGTTATACTCCTCATAGCGTGGGTGTCCTACAAGGTCTTCAGGGATGTGGTCATATACGAGGTCAAAAAATATGCGAAAAAGACAGATACCGAACTGGACGATGCGCTCATCCCCCTCTCGGAGAAATTGGGAGTGGTAGTGATATTTTTCCTCGCTTTGACGGCTATAATGGGGTATTTCGGTGTCAATGTGACGATGCTCGTTGCGGGATTCGGCGTTCTTGGTCTGATAATAGCATTTGCAGCCCAGGATACTCTTTCCAACTTCTTCAGCGGCATCCATCTGCTTCTCGACAGACCATTCAAAGAAGGTGACATAATAATGCTCGATACCGGAGAATACTGCGAGGTCAGGCATGTGGGGATGAGGAGCACGAAACTGTACAACACCTTCGACCACGACATGATAATCGTCCCGAACAATCAGATTGCAGGGCAGAAAATAGTCAATATAAGCACGCCGGATGCGAATTTCAAGGTTCGCTTCCCCATAGATGTCTCATATGACTCGGACCCGGACGAGGTTAAAAAGACCATACTCGAAGTGGCCATGGCGCATCCTAATGTTATTAAAGAGGGAGACAAGGCTCCTTTCGTAAGGCTTGTGGATTTTCTGGATTCCAACATACGCTATAGGGTATATCTTTGGGTCGATGACGCTATGAACCAGTGGAAGGTGGAGGCGGATATGAAAGAGAGCCTCTTCAAGATATTCAGGGAGAAGGGCATAGATATTTCATATCCCAGACATATCGTGCAGCTGGAGAATGAGTGATTGTGCATTTATGCACATAATCTTGCAAACACATAGGATGTTTTAGTAAAAATTACGGAAATCTTCTTATAGTGGCGGAGAGGAGTGAAATTGATGGACATTCAGAATCCATACGCTGTTCCCGCCATAATTTCGACTTTCCTGTATATAGTATTTATAGTTTTTATATTAAAAATTGATTTTAAATCAAGACTGAACAGGATATCCGCCCTTTTCTTCGCTCTTCTCCTTTTCTGGAGCTTTGCGGAGTGGATGGAAAGATGGGCGAATTCTCCCGAATCGGCACTTTTCTGGGCCAGAACCATAATGGTGGCGATAATACTCCTGCCTCCGGTGCTCATACACCTCTCTCTGATATTCCCCTGGACGAAGAAGGAAGTATCTCCGGCCATATTCGTGCTCTACGGTTCGAGCCTCCTTATACTTTCGGTGCATCTGAACTCGAGCATCTTCGTTGCAGGGGTCGATAGATATTTTGCCGGTTACGGGACTGTTCTGGGTCCTTATGGGGCCTATGTCTATCTATATCTGGCATTCTTTACCATAGCCGGCATACTGATACTTATGCGCAACTATGTTCTGACCAGCTGCAGAATCGCCCTCGGTCAGCTCAGGATGCTTATAATCGCCCTTTCCATATCCTTTCTTTTCATCTTTTTCACCGGTTTCGCCCCCCACATCTATGGCGATCCGAAGGCCTATCCGCTCACCACCCCCGCATTCATAATCACAGGACTGATACTTCTCTATGCGATAAACAGGTACCATGTTTTCGTCCCGGAATCCAGGGAGGAGAGCGCATCGGAAAGAACCAAGAAAGAACAGGGCATAAAGGTCCTTCCCAGGGAAAAAGCAATGGATGAGTTCTACCGTCACGTATCTTCCGGCAACAGGGGAATATGCTTTACGGCAAGGGACTGTGAGGAGACAAAAGAAGAACTGGATGTCAAGCATGTGCCGGTCATAGATATCAAAGAGGCATGCGGGAACAAAACCGAAAGAAAAAGCCTGATACCGTTCATGATAACCGATGCGCTCATGGAGAAAAACACGGCCATACTTCTGGATGGTACGGAGAACATATTCTCAAACGGCGAATTGAGGGAATTTTTAGATGAAATTAAGGATTTGGAGATCAGAGAGAACCTTCTCATAGTCTCCCTTTCCAAGGATCCATCCAGGATGTTCGATTTCGGCCTTAACTGGAATGGAAAGTGAAAAATACATTAAGGAGATGGAGCACCATGAGATATCCCAGAGTTGCCGGGCGGTTCTATCCGGCCAATGAGGACGAACTGAGGGAGCAGATAGAGAATTCTTTCCTTCATACAATAGGTCCGGGAAAAATACCTGATACGAAGTCCGGAGGGAATCTTCTGGCCGTAATGGCACCACATGCGGGATATGTATTCTCCGGGCCGGTGGCAGCCCATTCCTACAATGCCGTGGCCGAGAGTTTTCCGGAAGGCGGTACGTTCGTGATAATCGGACCCAATCATACCGGATACGGCGCTCCCGTTGCCCTGACAACTCATGACTGGAAGATGCCCTTTGGAGACGTCAGGATAGATAGAGAACTGGCGGAGATGCTGATGGCCGGAGGCGTGGAGGACGATATAAGCGCTCACCGTTACGAACACAGTGTCGAGGTGCAGTTACCATTCATCCAGTATCTTTCCGACAACTTCGAGTTCGTACCCATTGTTATGATGGATCAGAGCATGAGGGCCGCAATAAGGCTCGGAAAACTCCTCAGAAAGGCAATAAAGGAGCATGAAAGAAGAGTGGTCATCGTGGCATCCACGGATTTCTCACATTATGTGTCCAAGGACTGGGCGTACACCCATGATGCGCTCGCTCTGGACAGGATAGGGGATATGGACATAGAGGGACTCTATAAGACCCTGAAAAAGTACGGCATCAGCATGTGCGGTTACGGCCCAGTGGGGGCAATGATTGAAGCAGTGAAAGACAGGGCTGGGGCATCAAAAATCCTGAAATACGCCACCTCGGGAGATATCATGCCTATGGCCGATGTCGTAGGATACGGGAGCGCGGCGTGGTGGGGGTGAGCTTGACTTCCCTTAAAGGATGGCTGTTCTTCTGGAGCGCTCTGATGTCGATACTTCTACTTATGCCGGTCTCATGTGGTACGACCTTCGAAGTCGACAGAAGCTTTTCAGGAAGGATAAGCCTCGGAGAGGGAGGAGATATCTACAGAATTCCGGCAGAAAGGGGTGAGACCATAGCCTTTAGCGTCAGCGTCGTAAACGGGAGCTCTGTGAGAATCCTTTTCGGTACCGAGGGCACATCCGATTTTCCCGTCTACAACACATATATACGCTCTTACGGGGACCCCGTAACGGAATTCAACGCATCCTTCGAAGAGGGAGAGACCGGAACCTTCGTTCTCTATATCTACAATCTTGGCGGAGACACAGTATATGATATTGCGATATCGGTAAAAGAGAAGCCCAGAACCGACCCGGTGATATGGGCGATCACTCTTTTCGTTTGCATAGCGCCTGTCGTACTCTTCGGCATACTGGCTTTACTGATAATATCAAAACGCTCGAAGGCCTATAGATATAGATACGAAGGTGGGAAAAAGAAAGAGAAAAAGCAACCGAACGATGCGGATTTGCCTTACAGAATAGAATAGGCCTATATCTCCACGACATCCGTCATTTCCCTTTCGAGGGTGCTCATGTCGGTGGGCTCCAGGCTGTTCGGTGATATGGTGATTATCAGATAGGCACCGTGTTTTTCCAGTATGTCGTTCAACCTCTGGATGAACTTCATGACGGGTTTGAACTCGTTCTGGCTGACGAGGTATTCGACGCCATCTACGAGCATCACGGCGCCTTTATTCTCATCGAGATAGGAAACTATCTTTTCGTAGAGAGAGGAAAGGTTGCCTGAGGATATGGAGCTCTCGCTTATGCCTAGCGCCGAAGAAAGCACACCTCTCGAACTCTCCTTCTTGCCAAGTCTTAGGAGCGTGAAGTTCTCAAGCCCGTACTTCTCTTTCAGTACTCTGCTGCTCTTTCTGGTTACGCAGAGCCCGGGATTTCCTTTTCGCATCATGTATCTGAATATGGCATAACTGGCCTCCGGCGCGTGCTCCTTTATGAGATAGCTGCATCCTTCCATGAGTTCGTCTGGACCTCCGCCTACCGGGACATCGCCCTCATCCTTTATTCCCAACTCCTTTTTTAACAGTTCGGCCTGGGCTTCCCCCCTCTGTTCTATGGTTGCCATCTTGCTTTTTATCATCATCCTCAGTTCCGTGACTGAGTATCCCGAACTGCCGTCCTTCAGTATCTCGTTCCACGCTTCTTTAAGGCCTTTTTTATAGCCTTTAAGAAAGTATTCCACTCTCTCATCGGTCATCGATAAGCCATCCGTTCAAAGGATATAAAAGTTTGGTGGGAAACCCATATATCCTCAGGGAACATACCACCTTCGTGAAGGTCTTTGCAATAAAGAAGGAAACCCTGAGAATGGCCCTCGAAGTGGCTAAGGACAGTTATCCCAAGGAATTCGCCGCAATGCTGAGGGCAAGGGACGGAGTCATCACGGAACTGCTTTTCCTACCGGGAACAATAGGAGCGGATAGGAGTGCCATGATTCCCTTTTATATGAAACCCGTGGATTTCTCCATAGTCGGGGTTGTTCACAGCCATCCGACTCCGAACCTCAGACCTTCCCAGGCGGATATAGCCCTTTTCGGAAGATCGGGCGATGTTCATATAATCGTCGCCTATCCGTACACCGAAAAAAGCTGGGCCGCATTCGACAGGATGGGAAACCCGCTAGAACTGGAAGTCCTGTGATTAAGGGACAGCCCTACCGAAGGCGTTGGTTCCGTTTATCTTGTCTATCCTCACTCTGACCCTCGTACCCTTTTTAGAGGCTCCTTTCACATATATCACGAACTTGCCTATCTTTGCTATGCCATCTCCCCTTCTACCGACGCTCTCTATGGTGACTTCATAGGTGTTCCCCTCTATTACCGCTGCCTTTTGCTGCGCCTGAGGAGGTGCTTTTCGGACCATGACCGGCCTTTTTGCACCGCACGCCTCGCACTTGAGCATTAGAACCCTCCCCTCTCTTATGAGTTCCGTGTCGGGTCTTCCGCATTCCGAGCATATTACATAGGTTTCGACATAGGAATTCAATCTGTTCTGTATCTGATGTTCGCTCAACTTTGACTTAAAGACCGCTCTTCTGCCATCTATCTCTCCCGCCGTACCGAGCTCTCTCAGGAAGTATTTCAGCAGGTCCTTTGGCTCTCTTCTTATTTTTTCACAGAGCTCAGCAAAATTCCTTATTATCGTCATCTTCCCCTCATTTATGACCTCGACCTTGGGGACCTCGAATCTCTCGTCGGTCTTCATGGTCTCCGGGAGAGAACCGTATGCGGTCTCCAGGAGTTTGTCGTAGTCGAACTCTTCTTCGTCCATAGTTGCACAATCCCGGGCTAATACTTAAACTTGACGTGATGCTCAGACGTCGAAGTACCTCTCGATTTCCCAGGGGGAGGTGTTGCCTATGAACCTCTCCCATTCTTCTTCTTTCAGAGATACGAACACATCATATATGGGACCCAGAGCCTCTTTGACCAGCTCATCGCCCTTCATCTCTTCCACTGCCTCCCCCAGGCTGGTGGGCAGCATCTTTATGCCAAGCTTTTTTCTTTTGCTCGGGCTCATGTGGTATATGTTCTCCTCCACGGGGTCCCCCGGCTCTATTTTCTTTTTTATACCTTCCATCCCGGCGTAGAATATGACCGATTCCGCAAGGTAGGGGTTAGCCGACGGGTCGGGATTCCTTATTTCGACATCGGGGTTCTTCTTTCCTGCAGGTACACGGAGGAGAGCGCTCCTGTTCCTTGCGCCCCATGCAACGTAGGCGGGAGCTTCCAGCCCTCCGGCTATCCTCTTGTAGGAATTCACCGTGGGATTTGTTATGGCGGTGAATGCACTCACATGTTCCAGTATTCCACCGACAAAGTATCTCGCTGTCTGACTCAGTCCGTACCTGTCATCGGGGTCATAGAATGCGTTCTTCCCCTTCTTTTCAAGATATATGTGCATGTGCATCCCAGAACCCGCCTCTGTCGGGATGGGCTTGGGCATGTAGGTGACCCTGAAACCGTATTTTCTTGCAATCAATCTCGAAAGATATTTGTGTATGAGAACCGCATCGCCGGTTCTTATCAATCCTTTCAGGAACACGGTCTCTATCTCTATCTGGCCGTAGGCATTCTCATGGTGATGATATCTCACATTTATACCTACATCTCTGAGCGCTCCGGCAAGCTCTTTCCTGTACTCGGCAGCATCATCGAAGGAAGGAGGAAGAAAATATCTCGGACCGAAAGGATTGTTTATTTCGAGAGGGTCCTCCTCTTCTCTGAACACAAAGAACTCCATTTCAGGCCTTATGTGGGCTGAAAAACCGGATTTTCCCACCATTTCCTCTGCTCTGAATGCCACGTTCCTCGGGTCTGTTAGCAGCGGATTACCGTCGCTCCTGTATGTCCTGAGAGGTATCAGAGCCTCCTTTTTACCGCGAAGTACGATGGCTCCATCTATTTCCGGGATGCCGAGTATATCCGAATCCTCAACATCGGCAAATCCCTTTATGGAGGAACCGTCCATCCCTATTCCGTTTTTACCTTCGGAGATAAGGGTCTCCGGAGAGAAACTGACGGTTCTCATTCTTCCGTAAACATCACATACGAATCCGTGAAACCATTCTATACCCTTCAGAAATTCCGGTATTTTATCCATGTTTATCTGGGGCACATTTTTGCAGTTTTATTTAAATTTTACGTCACATCAGAAAGACGGGCACTCAAAACCTTTAATTATGCCTGCGCATGGAAGTGCGTGCGCCTCATAACGAAGTGGTTCGGAGTGTTCCTCGTATACGGGGATGAGGTGAAAGAGTACGAACTCTTTCCTAGAGACCCGGAAGAGATAGCCTCCAGGCTCATAAAGATAAGAAACGGAGAGATTCTCGAAGAGGAGAAGAAATTTACGGAACATGAACCTAGGGTCGGAGAGCGGAGGCTGTCAGGGATAGGCAGATTCAGGGAGGAGAGGAGAGTTATAGAAATAAAAGCGGAAGATTACGGATTCGACGGAAAACTGCTGCACAAAGCGCTCCTAATTGCTGGAAGAGAGGAGATAAAATCCTCAAAAAGACCATCCCACGACATAATCCAGGCAGTCAATGCCATAGACGAGATAATCGAGGCGCAGAACATTCTCTCGGAGAGACTGAGGGAGTGGTACGGTTACCACCATCCCTTCGACGAGCATGTGGACGGAAAGAAGGTGAAGGAGATAGGAGGTGGGATGAAGAGCCTTAACGGACTGGTGAACAAGAGCGCCGAGACAAGAAAGGAGATTGAGAATCACCTCAGGGAAATAATGGAGGAAAACGCCCCCAATCTCACTGCGCTGGTGGGGCCCAACATCGGCGCGAGACTAATAGCGCTGGCAGGAGGACTGGAGGAACTCGCTTCCATGCCTTCCAGCACAATACAGGTTCTGGGCGCGGAGAATGCCTTCTTCAGATTCCTCAGGGAAGGAAACAGGCCGCCGAAGCACGGCATCATATATCAACACCCGGTCATTCACAGGGCAAGGAAGGAGAACAGGGGGAAGATATCGCGATTCATGGCCGGAAAGATAAGGATTGCCGCCGCTGTGGATGCAAATGGAGTAGAATTTATCGGAAACACACTGCTTGATGCGGTGAAAAAAAGAGCTGAGGAGCTGGAGAAAAGGGCCAGGAGCAAGACCAAGAAAAAAAAGAGAAAGAGGAAGTGAAGGCTCCATGCCCTACATAGCACTCGATGATACGGATTCCGTCAAAGGTATGTGCACGACGTTTTTGCTGACCGAGATAATAAGAAATCTTCCGAGTCTGGACGTAATAGGGTATCCGAGACTGGTCCGCTTGAATCCGAACGTTCCTTGGAAGACCAGGGGAAACGCGGCGCTCTCCGTCAAGCTCGGAAAGGGAATGGGGAAGAGATATAAGGTAGGAGAGATGGATGGGAAGGAGATTTTCGCCTACGAAAGAGGAAATGAGCACGGAAATATTGTGGATATATACGGAAAAGTGGAGAAACTGATGGAAGAATGGGCCGTTCTGGAGGATGAAAAGACAAATCCCGGATTTGCGGTTTCCACCAGAAAAACATCGCCTGCATTTTACTGGAAAGCCGTAAGGGGAATAGTCGGTCTGGAGGAGGCCATAAACGAACTCGAAGCCGCGGGAGCTATTCATGGGGGCTACAAAAACCGCAGGGGGTTGATAGGCACGGCCGCAGCCCTCTCATGGAGACCGAAAAAGAGAACATATGAACTTATAGCGTACAGGGAAAGGGAGCTCTGGGGTACGGAGAGATATGTGGATGTGCAGAGCGTAATGGAAATGGATAAAAGATTTCCCGAAACCTTCGACAACTACGATTACGAAAATGCGTATCTGGCAATAGCCCCGAGGACCCCCTGTCCGATTCTTTACGGAATAAGAGCGACAAATCCTGAAAGACTGGAAGGGGCCCACAAGACAATAGTATCCGAGTCCGCAGAGAGGTGGATGGTATTTCAGACAAATCAGAGTACGGATGACAACATCGTGAAGAAGAGGATTTCCGATGTGAAGGGCTACGAATCCGTGAAAATCATGGGAAAGGTAGTAAACGAACCGAAAACAATAGAGGGAGGGCATGTGATATTTTCAATAGACGACGGTACGGATAGCATGGGCTGTGCCGCATATGAGCCGACAAAAGGGTTCAGGAACATCGTCAGGGAACTCATCAACGGAGACATCATAGAGATTTACGGCGGGATCCGGGCAAGACCTTTCACCCTAAACATAGAGAAAATGAGGGTTATCCATCTCGAGAAGAAGATAGTGAAGATTCATAATCCCGTATGTCCCGAATGCGGTAAAAGGATGAAATCAACCGGTAGAGACGGATACTACCGGTGCAGAAAATGCGGAATAAGGACAAAGGGCGGAGAAGAGAAACAAGAAATTAGAAGAGATATAAAAACAGGATGGTACGAAGTGCCCATCTGTGCTAGAAGGCACCTTGCAAGACCTCTCAGGCTTTTACGATAAAGGCCATGTGGTCTTTCTCATAGGGTTTTAGATTTATTGTCTGTTCTATTTTGGTGTATTCCGAAAGCTCGTCGGCAACCCTCTGAAACACCTTTTTCGGTTTTTCGGAAACATCCACGCTCCTCGCCTTGAGCATAAGCACTCCTCTTTCCGCATTGAAAAATCCCATGTTTTTTAGGAATATATCTACCTGGTCTCTCTGGGCAATGTCCTGATACACAAGATCAACTTCCGGAACTATGTGTCTGTATTGTAGGGGGAGCCTTGCATTTCCCAGTATCGGCATGAGGTTTTCCCTTTTCTCGGATATCTTTATGAGGGATCTGAAGGGTCTTTCCGCAAATTCGACGGCGAACACCTCCCTTTTGGTTATTTCGCTTATATGGCTGGCGGTCGTGCCGCTAGCAGCTCCTAGATAAAGAATCCTGTCATCCTTTTTTATCGGGAATTTGCTCAGTCCTCTGTGGATTGCAGCGGACAATTTGCTCCTCGCAGGCTCCCAGCACCTGTACTCCTTACTACCAATCGTGACAATCCGCTCTCCGTAAACGCTCTTCCCTCTGTCGGCATTAAGGGTGTAATAATCATTGCCGTCGGAAAAGACCCCCGGGTATTTCTCCTTAAGTCGCATTATTCTTCCTCTTCCCCTCTTCTGAACCATACATCGTCAGGCACTTCGTCATAGATGTTCACATCCTCTATCTCCGGATATCCATCGAACTCGACTTTCTGTATCTTTCCTTCCAGTATCTCATCTATGCGGTCTTTTCTGAAGGTCCAGTAGTGTATTCTCCACTCCCTTCCGTCGTAAAGCGTGGTCTCCTCCCTTTCCGTGGTAAGTATCTCCTCATCCTCGAGCATGTAGAAGACATCCCTGTCCTGGGGCTCCAGCATGTTATCCAGAATTCTTCCGTTGAACCCAAACAGGTTCATCACGTGCTTTGCCATCATCTCCGCCTCTTTCTCTGGCATGCCGTGCTCTCCTATCGTCGTTTTTATTACCTTTTTGAGTTCTTCCACTTTGAATGTCTGCAGTTCCATCCTCTTCATCGGATTGCCTCCGTATGGCTCATTAACGCTTTGGTATGTGCGATATATAAAGGTTTCCTTCATTTGTCTCGGGACTGCCAACATAACATTTATAAGATTAAAACCCGTCCTAGATATAGCAAAAAGCGCTAGGACGGGTGCCCTATGATAGAGCAATTGGTTGAATGGTTAAGGAGTAAAAAAGTTTTCGTCAGGGCAAGGAAGAAGGAC
>JAJRTH010000071.1 GCA_024278375.1 archaeon
CTGTTTTTTCTCTCCTCCCACCCCTTTTTTCAAGGGGTTTGGATTCCTCCGTTCGAGCATGTGGGCTGTGGGAGGCTTGCGGTTGTTCGCAAATGTGGAAGTACTGCTCACATGCTACGCTGGAGCTTCAATGATGAAATCAGGTGGTGGATGCTTCCTGAATTCCTCCATAACTCTCCTGTCGTCGAATATAGCCATGAAATCGCCATATACCCATGGGCTGAGCTCCAGACCGTCGGCGTCTATGTATCCAATATGAACGGTATTCGCTCCACACACGGGGCATTTTGCCTTTTCAGGCTTTCTCTTGTATGGGATGTAAAGGTATTTTCTATACCGTTCTCTCGCATTGTAGGACATGAATCCGAACCACTGGTAACGGTGGCCACGTTTACGGTCTAATTGTAGAGATCGAATGAGCATAACTGCGGGAACTCTAACGGTCTTTTTACGATGGTTAAATTCGCCTTCCATCCTCAGGGTAATCTCATTGTGTTCAAGGTCTATCTCCTCGATATCGGATATCTCAAAGGGCGGATGGACCAAATAGCGGACCTTATGGTAAAGTTTTGATTCTGGGAACCATTGTATATACACAACGGGGATACCTTTAAATTCTGTCTTAAATCTCCTCTTAAGCCTTTTAAGGTATTCTCTCTTTAAAACATCTTCAGGGATGTAGTCAAATCTCTTTACGGCGCCATCAGGCAATACGGTAAAGTTAGGTATGATAACATGAACATGCGGTTTCAATTTCCCAGGGTCATGGTCTCCGTAAAGATGGATACTCATGGGACCTCCGGGAACTCCTCCAACGGTTGCGGTAATCGTATCTCTTACAATCTTACGGAATTTTTTGAAATCCTCTTTGGTTCTGACTTTATCCCTGATAATCGGCGGAAGGGTGAAAACAAGATGGAAGAATATGGTCGAAAGGCCTTTCAGTTGTTGATAGATGTCGTTGGTCTCCTTTTCCCATCTCCGTATGGTACACACGGGGCAATAAGGAGAATCGTAATGTCGGGTTTTGAAGATCATCGGATGCTCGTTAGGATGGTTGGAACACGCTCTCGCAGAAACCATTTTCTCGCATTTTTCGAGTTTCTCAGTCTCATCTATACCGTACCTTTTCAGAGCCTTCTCCCAATCTCTAAGATGAAGGGTTCTCCATTCTCGTCCTTTTCTCAGCTTTCTTTTGAAAATAGAGCTCAGGCAGTCGCCTCCTTTCCGCATAGGGTGTTTATGACCGCTTTCTCCGCTTCTTCCCTATTACGGAACCACCATATCCCTAATTCTAGAGCAAGGGCCTTCCAATCGGGAGTTTTTTCACGTTCCCGTTCTTTTCCATCACTTAAATCCCGGATTCTGCCAGGCCCATAATTTTTGATATCCATTTATTTATAATGATTATCCACATTTAGTTCCCGAAAATCTTTAATTGAGAATCCTATTGGTGTGCGGTGAAGTACATGACATGCAAATACGGACACAGTCCAGAGGCCTTCGGGTACTGCAGCAGATGGGAGGGAAAGAAAGGTATGACGGCCATGCCTGCCGTGGGCAATATCTGCGAGTACTGCTTATACTATGTGGAGGATGATTGAGTTGAACAAGGAAGAGATACTGAGAATCACGGAAAAGAGGGACATAAAGTTTGTCCAGATGCAGTTCATGGACATACTCGGCATAGTTAAAAGCGTCTCACTGCCGGTTAGCCAGCTGGAGCATGCCCTTGATGAGGGCGTCCTTTTCGACGGGTCTTCCATACTCGGATACGCGACCATAGACGAATCCGATATGCGCGCTCACCCTGACATGAACACCTTTCAGATACTTCCGTGGAGCGATGGAAAACTTAAGACGGCCAGGATGATATGCGACATCTACGATTCCAACGGAAGAAGGTTCGCGGGAGATCCCAGATATGTCCTGCACAGAGCGCTGGACAAGGCGAGGAGGATGGGTTATGTCTTCAACACCGGCCCGGAGTTCGAGTTCTTTCTTTTCAAGATTGATGACGGAGGTAAACCGACCAATATCCCTGTGGATCCGGGGAGATATTTCGACCTCATGCCAATGGACGAATCCGAGAGGGTGAGGAAGGAGGTCGCTCTGATGCTCGATAGCCTGGGTTTCGATGTGGAAGCGACACACCACGAGGTTGCACCGGGACAGCATGAGATAGACCTCAGGTATTCGGATGCCCTCACATCCGCAGATAGGATACTCACGCTCAAGCATGCCGTAAAGAATGTGGCAAAGATGCACGGTCTGCACGCCACATTCATGCCAAAGCCTGTTTACGGTGAGAACGGGAACGGTATGCACATACACCAGTCCCTGTTCACCCTTGAGGGTGAAAATGCCTTCTACGACCCGGACGGCGATAAGGAGCTCAGCGATGTGGCCCGTCACTACATAGGCGGATTGTTGAAATATGCCAAGGAAAACTGCGCCATACTTGCCTCCTGGGTGAATTCATACAAAAGACTGGTTCCTGGCTATGAAGCGCCGGTCTATATCTCATGGGCGTTCCACAATCGGAGCGCTCTCATACGAATACCTGCAGGAAGAGGGAGGAGAACAAGGGCCGAGGTCAGGAACCCGGATCCCGCCGGAAATCCCTATCTCCAGTTCGCCGTACTGCTTCAGGCCGGATTGAAGGGAATACAGGAGGAGATAGAACCCCCCAAACCTGTTGAAAAGGACCTCTTCCGCATGGATTCCAAGACAAGGGAAAAGCTTGGAATAGAGAGCCTTCCGGAGAGCCTTGGCCACGCGCTGAATATAATGGAAGACAGTGAGTTCATGAAGGAAGCGCTCGGAGAGCACATATTCAGGCATTTTCTGCATATAAAGAGGAAAGAATGGGAGGATTACCGCTCACAGGTAACCGCATGGGAGCTCGAAAATCTTCTGGGGGTCCTGTGATGAACCGAAAGACAGGGCTGATTCTCGCCCTCGACGAGACTTCCCCGGAAAGGGCCCTATGGGTAGCTTCCGATGTCAGGAAATATGTGGATGCCATAAAGGTGAACTATCCCCTGGTGCTGAGCGCAGGTATGGAAATCGTGGAAAAACTCTCGGACATGGCGCCGGTCATCTGTGACTTCAAGGTTGCGGACATACCCAACACCAACCGCCTAATCGTGGAACAGGTTAGAAAAAGGGGCGCTTCCGGGATAATAGTGCATGCCTTTGTTGGCTCGGACTCTCTCAGGGCCTGTGTCGAGGCCGCTGATGGGATGGACGTATTCGCGGTCACGGAAATGAGCCATCCCGGTGGAGAGGAGTTCACGGCAAAGTTTGCGGACGAACTTGCGAGAGCCGCCGTGTCTGCCGGAGCCTCGGGCATCATAGCCCCGGCAACGAGACCCGAGAGGATAGCGCATCTCAGGAAGATAATAGGAGATCTGCTTATTCTCAGTCCCGGTGTCGGGGCCCAGGGAGGAAGTCCCGAAAGCGCGATAAAAGCGGGAGCGGATTTCATAATAGTCGGCAGGACCATCTACAAATCCAAAAATCCGGCGGAGAGCGCTCTAAAAACGGTCGAGGAGATAAGAGAGATCATCTGAGTCTGAACGTGTATCTCAAAGGGAGCTTCTTTTCGAGGCCTGTGCGATACCTGCAGTGCCTGCACAGATAACCCACCACAATCACATCGCCGTCGAGGGTCCTGTTCAGCTCGGGTTCCATCTTTTCACCGCAGACTATGCAGAGCGCATCCCCCCCAATCCTTTCGCCTGTTTCCTTTGTCAGAACGTCGATGGCTATCCTGTCTGATTTGGCAACGATCTTCTTCAGCCTCTGCGGCCCGATCCTCCATCTGCTGTTCTCGGTCTTTGCCCTCATATTCACGAGCTTTGTCAGCATCTTAAGTGAGTTCACTATCCCATACTCTCCCAGTATCTCAATGCTTATCCTGAGGACATCCTCTGCCGGAGGTATCTCATAGATTCCTTTCTTCGGCACAGGGGTTCAGTGTCCTTTTGATATTTAAAATTTAAGAAAAATTAAGGGGTTTATGCAAGGGCGA
>JAJRTH010000072.1 GCA_024278375.1 archaeon
CGCTGGGCTTCTCCCTTCTGCATACATAATCGAAGTCCAGCATTCTCTGTATGGCATTTGTCTGCATACCATATATTATAGCCTGTGTGTCCCTGTCAAAAAGCAGATAGTCGGGTTTCATGCTCTCGCCTCCTCGGGTTTCAGAGCCATTCTCACTATCTTTGTCATGTGCGTCTCCGGCCCATAGACCTCTATATCGAGGCCGAGTTTTTCTCCGGCGCTCTTTATCTTTCTCAGCCCTTCCTTGTAATTGGGGCCGCCTCTGCGCACATATATCTTCACATTGTTCTCCTTGAGTTTCTCTGCATACTCTTCAAGAGCCTTTATTATTCCGGTGAAGGTCCTGGCGACATCCGTGAAGTTCGCTATGCCCCCGCCTATTATCAACACCTTGCCCCTTGGATCTTTTTCCCTTGTCATAAGGTCAAGTATCGTTTTCGCATACTCATATGTCTCATCCGTGCTGGGGTTTCCGCTGTATTCCCCGTAATTTGCAAGCTCCTCTCCGAATCCGAGATCCACCACAGTATCAGCATATATCACGGATGCTCCGCCTCCTGCGACCATGGTCCATACCCTTCCATTGGGATTGAGTATCGTGAGCTTCATGCTTGCCCCACTTTTTTCATCCAGTTCCTTTATGTACTGCTCCTCAGGCGTAAGCTTTCTTCCGAACGGTGGCGGGAACTCTATGTTTCCCCAGTATTTTGCGCACTCGAAGGCTGCCGTGTCGTCCAGTCTGGCAACCATGTCCAGCGGGACAATCTCCATGTTCTCATCGAAGGTGAACGGATTTATCTCCAGATATGTGAATCCGAGATTTGCATATATTCTGTACAGGGCCTTTATTAACTCGATTATCCTCTCCCTCTTTTCCTGTGGCATCTCCGGAATCTTCTCATCCATCTTTGCGCTTTCCAGCGCTTTCTCTATGTCTTCATCTATGGGTACCTCTATCTTGATGACCTTGTCCCAGTTCTCCTCAACGAAGATGCCTCCTTTGAGGGAGAAATATACTGTGTCCGCATCTCTACCGTCCTTTATGGCCACATAGTACTCCTCATCCTCGCTGTGCGGGGTGAATGGTTCCACAAGGAAATGCGTCAGAGGACCTGTTGCTTTTCCTATGGTGACCTCCTTTCCCATCCTTTCCTGAATCCACTTCCTCGCATCTTCCCATGATGCATTCACCAGAACAAGCCCATGCTTGCCCCTCTTTCCGAAGAGCTGATCCGGTTTTACAACCAGCTTTTTCTCATTTATCCATGGATGCTCTTCCGGCATTCTATCAAGGTCTGTATCCGGGGTTACAAGAGCCACAAGGCCGTGATAGTTCAGCTTCCCTCCGGAAAATTCCGGAAGGTACTTTGCAACTATTCTCTTTGCATCCGCCTCTCTTATGCCCCTCTGTGCCATTTCATGCCTCCATGTTCTCTATTATTCTGTCTGCGAACTCTGATGTTCTGAGCTGTATGGCGCCGTCTATCTGTCTTGCGAGGTCGTATGTAACTTTTTTCTCGGATATGGAGCGCTCCAGAGCATCTACCATAATATTCTTGGCCTCCATCCATCTCAGATAGTCGAGCATCATGGCACCAGAAAGTATCAATGAACCCGGATTTGCTTTGTCCATGTTCCTGTACTTCGGTGCAGTTCCATGGGTGGCTTCGAATAGGGCGTGGCCTGTCTCATAGTTTATATTCGCACCTGGTGCCATTCCCAGACCCCCTACCTGAGCGGCGCAGGCATCCGAGAGATAATCCCCGTTCAGATTCGGGGTGACGATGACATCATACTCATCCGGCCTCAACAGCAACTGCTGGAACATGGCATCTGCGATCCTGTCTTTTATCACTATCCTGTCTCCCGGGTCTCCCGGTGGTCTTCCTCCCCTGAGATGCGCGAACGCACCCTCTTTCTTTATTGGAGTTACGCCATCTTCTCCTTTGACCTGGTCCCAGAGCTCATCCTCGGTTATCACCCAGTCCCTGAACTCCTTCAGAGCGACCTCATAGCCCCATTTCTTGAAGTATCCCTCCGTGTATTTCATTATGTTTCCCTTGTGGACCAGGGTGACGCTCTTTCTTCCGTGCCTCTTGGCATATTTTATGGCCGCTGAAACAATTCTGTATGTGCCCTCCTTGCTTATGGGCTTTATGCCTATCCCCGCAGTCCCGGGGAACCTTATCTTTTCCATAAGTCCGTCCTCTTCGAGAATGCCATACAGCTTCTTTATTGAAGGATGCCCGGGCTCCCATTCTATTCCTGCATAGACATCCTCCGTGTTTTCCCTGAATATCACGACATTGAGCTTTTCGGGATGTTTCACAGGCGCCGGCACTCCTTTGAACCACCTCACAGGTCTTACGCATGCGTAGAGGTCGAGCTTTTGCCTTAGGGTGACATTGAGAGACCTTATTCCTCCGCCCACAGGCGTTGTGAGAGGTCCCTTTATGGCGAAAAGATAGTGCTCTATTGCTTTCACCGTCTCCTCCGGAAGCCATTCTCCGAACTTCTCCTTCGCTTCCTCTCCTGCGTATATCTTCGTCCAGGCTATCTTTCTCTCTCCTTTGTATGCCTTTTCCACCGCAGCGTCTATAACCTTTTTCATGGCCCTGAATATATCTGGTCCTATGCCGTCGCCTTCGATGGAGAGCACTATCGGTTTGTCCGGTATGTGCAGTTTCCCGTCCTTCATCTCTATTTTCTCACCCCATTCAGGGGGCTTCACATTCTCGAATTCCATTCACTCACCTCTTTCATTTCTTTTCTTTATATACGGAAGAAGACCTCCCGCCTCGATTATCTCTATCTCTTTCTCCGAGAGGTCATGTTTTGCTGGGATTTCGGACCCCTTTGTCCTGTCAAAAACCTTAATTTCCTTCCTGAGGTCTGTCCTTATTTCGAGAACGTCTCCCTGCTCTATGGCATCCGTGCCGCATATCACCGGGAGAATCCCGAAGTTTATCAGGTTCGACCTGTGAATTCTTGAAAAGGATTTTGCGAGAACAGCCTTTATTCCTAGGTATTTGGGGGCAATCGCCGCATGCTCCCTGGAGGAGCCCTGGCCGTAGTTCTCTCCGCCGACTATGAATCCACCGCCTTTTTCCATCGCCCTGCTGTAAAACTCAGGGTCGACACCGGAATAAACATATTTCGATATCTCCGGTATGTTGCTCCTCAGGGGGAGAATCTTTGCTCCAGCCGGCATTATGTGATCCGTGGTGATATTGTCACCAACTTTCAGAAGAACCTCGCCTTCGAGGACTTCCGGTAGAGGGGGGAATTCAGGTAGAGGTCTGATGTTAGGCCCCCTTATTATCTCCACTTTTTCAGCTTTTTCAGGCGGTAACGGTGGAATTATCATGTTTTCGGTGATTATGAATCTCTCCGGCATCTCTATCTTTGGTGCTTTTCCGAATTCTCTCGGGTCAGTTATCACACCCTTTATGGCGCTCACCGCCGCCACTTCCGGACTCACGAGCATTATCATGGCGTCCTTTGTTCCGCTCCTTCCTTCGAAGTTCCTGTTATATGTTCTGAGGGTTGCAGAGCCGGAAGGAGGAGCGCCTCCCATTCCTATGCATGGCCCGCATGCATTTTCCAGTATTCTGGCACCCGCATCCACCAGATAATTGTACTCACCGCTCTCGACGAGGTGTTCCACAACCTGCCTCGAACCGGGGTTTATCAAAAGCTGTAAGTTCTCAGCAACCGTATGTCCCTTCAGAATATTCGCAACCATCTTCATATCCCTGAGAGAGGAATTCGTACAGGAGCCTATTGCAATCTGCTGTATCTCCGTGCCCGCGACCTCACTCACGGGTTTAACATTTCCCGGGCTGTGGGGCATAGCTATCATCGGCTCAAGTTCACTGAGGTTTATCTCGATAACATCGTCATATTCCGCTCCTTCATCCGCTTCGAGAGGTATCCATTCGTCCGCCCTTCCCTGCGCCTCGAACCACTTCTTCGTTATTTCATCGCTGGGAAATATGCTGGTTGTTGCCCCTGTTTCCGCACCCATGTTGGTTATCGTCGCCCTGCTCGGAACATCAAGGGACTTCACTCCTGGACCGAAGTACTCGAAGATCTTTCCCACGCCTCCTTTGACATCCACCCTTCTCAGAAGTTCCAGTATGACATCCTTGGCAGACACCCATTCCGGCAGAGCGCCAGTTAGTTTCACCCCAACTATTTCCGGATATTTCAGTGTGAAGGGCTCTCCGGCCATTGCCGCCGCCACATTCAGGCCTCCGGCACCTATGGCAATCATTCCCACTCCGCCGGCGGTTGGCGTGTGGCTGTCACTCCCGAGCAAAGTTTTTCCGGGCCTTGCAAACCTTTCCAGATGCACCTGATGGCATATTCCGTTCCCCGGCCTTGAGAAATAGAGGCCATAGCGAGCTGCAACCGACTGGAGAAATCTGTGGTCATCCGCATTCCTGAAATCCGTCTGAAGTGTGTTGTGGTCCACATAGCTCACGCTGAGCTCGGTTTTAACCCTCGGAATCCCTATTGCCTCAAACTCAAGATAGGCCATGGTCCCAGTTGCGTCCTGTGTAAGTGTCTGGTCTATTCTCAGGCTGACATCATTCCCTGTCTCCATCCTTCCCTCGACCACATGGGTCGTGAATATCTTTTCCACGAGGTTTTTTTTCATGTTATTACCTCTTTGGGCGAAGCGGCGTACTCAGGCGGGTATTTAAGTTTGTTCCCAAAATAAGAGGGGGACTGCCAACATAACATTTATAAGATTAAAACCCGTCCTAGATATAGCAAAAAGCGCTAGGACGGGTGCCCTATGATAGAGCAATTGGTTGAATGGTTAAGGAGTAAAAAAGTTTTCGTCAGGGCAAGGAAGAAGGAC
>JAJRTH010000073.1 GCA_024278375.1 archaeon
AAACCCGAGGAGGCGAGAGCATGAAACCCGACTATCTGCTTTTTGACAGGGACACACAGGCTATAATATATGGTATGCAGACAAATGCCATACAGAGAATGCTGGACTTCGATTATGTATGCAGAAGGGAGAAGCCCAGCGTGGCGGCAATAGTGAATCCCACCAGGTCAGGATACCACAAGGCCTTCTTCGGAAAAAGGGAGATCCTCATACCGATGTACAGGACCATAGCCGAGGCTGTGGAAAAACATCCGGAAGCGGATGTGATGATAAATTTTGCCAGTTTCAGGAGCGCATATCCCACGAGCAAGGAGGCTCTGTTAACCGACACAATAAGGACCGTCGTGATAATCGCTGAAGGAGTGCCTGAGAGGAAGGCTAGGATGCTGATAAAGATGGCGAAGAGCCTGAACAAGTGGATAATCGGACCTGCCACGGTCGGAGGAATAGTTGCCGGCGCATTCAAGATAGGGAACACAGCGGGAACCATAGAGAACATAATAGAATCAAAGCTCCACCGCCCGGGAAGCGTGGGTTTCGTCTCGAAGAGCGGTGGAATGAGCAATGAGATGTACAACATCATAGCTAGGAATACGGACGGACTCTATGAGGGAGTTGCAATAGGTGGCGACAAATACCCCGGCTCAACCCTGATAGAACACCTGCTCAGATATGAAAAGAACCCCGAGATAAAGATGCTTGTCTGCCTCGGAGAGGTTGGCGGAAAGGACGAGTACGAGATTGTCAACGCCCTTAAAGAAGGAAAAATAACAAAGCCACTGGTCGCATGGGTCACCGGAACATGCGCAAAGGTATTTCCTGCGGAGGTGCAGTTCGGACACGCAGGAGCAAGGGCAGGTGCAGAGGAGGAGACAGCGGATGCAAAGAACAGAGCCCTGAGAGAGGCAGGAGCCATAGTTCCGGAATCCTTCGATGACCTCGGAGAGAAGATAAGGGAAACCTATGAGAAACTGGTGGCAGAGGGAAAGATTGTACCAAAACCGGAACCGGAGGACGTGCCTGAGATTCCCATGGACTATGCGAAGGCACTGAAGGAAGGCATCATAAGAAAGCCGACGACGTTCATATGCAGCATAAGTGACGACAGAGGGGAAGAGCACAGCTATCTCGGAGTGCCGATAAGCCAGATAATAGACGAGGGGTACAGCATAGGAGATATCATAGGAATGCTCTGGCTCAGAAAGAAGATGCCGAAATACGCCTCGAACTTCATAGAGCTTGTGATAAAGATAGTGGCTGACCACGGACCGTGTGTATCTGGAGCGCACAACGCCAGGGTCGCATCAAGAGCTGGAAAAGATCTCGTCTCATCTCTGGCGAGCGGACTTCTCACCATAGGCCCGAGATTCGGCGGTGCTATAGACGATGCGGCCAGATACTTCAGGGATGCACAGAACAGGGGACTCGAACCTGAGGAGTTCGTTGCGGAGATGAAGAAGAGGGGAATAAACATACCCGGTATAGGACACAGGATAAAGAGCGTGCAGAACCCGGACAAGAGGGTTGAGATACTCAAAGCCTATGCCAAGGAGAACTTCCCTGCCACACCTCTGCTGGACTATGCGCTCCAAGTCGAGAAAGTGACCACAGCGAAGAAGAACAACCTCATCCTCAATGTCGATGGAACTATAGGAATACTTTTCGTGGACATGCTCAGAGGACTGGGATACAGCGAGGAAGAAATAGATAATATAATCGCCTCAGGAACATTGAACGCCCTGTTTGTCCTCGGAAGGAGCATAGGGTTCATAGGCCATATAATAGATGAGAAGAGGTTTAAGTCGAGGCTTTACAGGCATCCGTGGGACGATGTCCTGTTCCTCGGACCTGAGGAGGTATAAACCATTTACCCCAAATTCCCACATTTTTCCGACAGACTTAATAAGGTAAAACAGATGTGCAGGTTGGTGATAATCTGAAAGAAATCGCAAAAGGAAAGGCAAAAACAGTATATGAATATGATGAGGAACACTATCTTATAGAGTTCAGAGACGACATAACAGCATTCGACTCTGTCAAACACGACATAGTTGGAGACAAAGGATATTACAACTGCCAGATATCTGCGAAACTCTTTGAGATACTCGAGAAGAACGGAATAAGAACGCATTATGTGAAACTCCTCGAACCAAACAAGATGCTTGTAAAAAAGGTTGAAATAGTGCCTCTTGAAGTCATCGTGAGAAACATAGCCGCAGGCTCAATAGTCAGGGAATACCCCTTCAAAGAGGGTACGGTTTTCGAAAAACCCATAGTGATGATGGACTACAAGGATGACGAATACCACGACCCTCTCCTAAACTGTGATATGATTCAGGCCCTCGGCATTGCTACAGAGAATGAAATCAAAAAGATGAAGGAAATAGCCCTCAAAGTCAATGACGTTCTGAAAGAATATCTTGGATCAATCGATATACTTCTGCCCGATTTCAAGATTGAGATCGGAAAGGACAAGGAGGGAAATCTCCTGGTGGCAGATGAGATATCCCCAGATTCCTGCCGCTTCTGGGATGCCAACACAAACAAATCTCTGGACAAGGACAACTATCGTTTTGACAAAGGAGATGTACTGGCGGGTTATAAGGAGGTTTACAGGAGAATGTTCGGAGAGGTTCCGAAGCAGAAATGAGGGTTAGATTTAAATATATGTAGCGAGGAACCAAAAGCATGTGGCCGCAGTACGGATACTACCAGCCAAGACCCAGGGGGATGTTCTCCTTCAGCAAACAGGAGATGAGAGAGATAGGCATTTCAATAGTGGTCCTGACACTGGCCTTTGCAATGGCCTTCTCCGGCGGGATACCCACCAAGGGGGAAATCCCCTATTTTCTTTATTTTGCACTCCCCATAGCGTTTCTTGCCGTCATAACAGGTTTTTTCCTGCATGAGATGGGGCACAGGCTGGTCGCGAGGCACTACGGATGCTGGGCCGAGTTCAGGATGTGGTCTTTCGGACTTGTGCTCGCCATATTCACTTCTATGCTCGGAGCCCTGTTCGCCGCACCTGGTGCCGTTTACATATCCGGTTTCGTGACAAAGGATCAGAACGGAAAGATAAGTGCGGCCGGGCCCCTGATGAACGTCTTCGTTGCTCTCGTGATGTTTCCACTCGTCGCATTCGGAGGAGTCCTTATAGGAGGAATAGCATATTTCATAGCATGGATAAACATCTTCCTCGCAGGATTCAACCTGATACCTTTTCCACCGCTAGACGGCTCGAAGATCCTCGGGTGGGGAATACCGTACTATCTCGGTATGGTCTTTCTCGTGGTCTCCACATACATAGGGCTGGATTATCTGGCATCACTCTAATCTTTCGAGTGAAAAATTTCCGCCGGAATCCGCAATAAGAATGTTACCATCTTCGATAGGCATCCATTCATCATCCGACGTCCTTTCCGAGGCTATTATGATGCCATTATCGGTTTTCAGGTATTGCATCTGGTAGTACGGCCTATCTTTATAGCACAGGCTCTCCTTTCCCCTGCCATCGTATCTGCAATATGCATAGAGTTTTTCTCCGTCGGATAAGACCATGTTCAGAGCGCTGTAAGGTGCAGGAGCCCTCCCTTCCTCAGGCAGTTTTTCCCACACAGAATAAAGGTGTTTTACCAAGGAGACCAGAGCTTTCCTGACATCGCCATGTTCTTCTATGTAGCTCATCAACAGCCAGAAATATACCTCGCTATCATTAATCCCCTTTATTCTTTCCGACCATTCTCCCATGCTTTCTCTCACTCTGTCAGGATGGTTTATCTGTCCGTTGTGCGCAAAAACCCAGTTTTTATACGAAAATGGTTGTGTGCTCTCTTGAGAGCAAAGAAGTTCAACAGGCAGATTCAGGGGATTGCTGGCCTTTCTTATGTGCGCTATGAAGAGTCTGTATCTGCCCTCTGCCAAACGCTCCAGCTTTCCTCTCTCCTCGAAAACCGGCTTCGGGCTTTTCTCAATCTTCCAGCCGTTCTCATACCATGCCGCTCCCCATCCATCCTTCTGAAGCTTATCCTCTCTGGCGGTGCTCTGTTTCAGAAGTGAGCATTCGTGGTCCATAAGGAAACTTTTCAGGGAAATCGGCTCTTCCGATAGAGATGCAAGTATCCTGCACATGACGGTACATCACCCTGGGGGATTAAAGCTTTTCATAGCATTTATAAACCGTCTTTCAATGTCCGCCCGTGAAGAAAGGAATAGGAAAGGCGCTGGAAATCGGGGTGAAGCCATTTTCCATAGAACCGGAGGTAGTTCCGGAAAGAAAGAAATCCCTGCTGGCAAGCGATAAAAGGCTTGAAATAATCGCATATCTGTTAAATTTCCCCTGTGCCTCCGCATCCGATGTTTCCGGGTCCATGGGAATCTCCATGGGTTCCGTGAGGTGGCATCTCGGAGCCCTTTTAGAGTCAGGAATAATCGAGAAATTTCCGGAAAAAAGGTATGCGCCTCAGGGTTTTGTGAAGGAAGAGCATGTCCCTATTTTCTCGGCGCTCCACAACAACCATGAGCGCAGGATGATGGAGCTCGTCATAAGAAGAGGTCCGCTGGAGACAGTAGAATTGAGAAGAGTCATGAAAATCTCCCAGCAGCTACTCAGATACCATCTTAAAAAACTCGAAGAGGGAGGAGCGTTCGTCAAGGTCAATGGGACTTACGAACTCGGTTTTGACCTCCTAGAGTTTCAGGATATATACAGCAGGGCCGTGGAGAGATTTCTGGCAAAGCTGGCCATGGATGCGAGGACAGAAGGCGTCCTCATGAATATGCAGAGAAAGAGGCACCAGTTCCTGGTAAAGGTGAGCATACCAGCGGAGATCGAATTGACGGTATCGGAGATTCCTTTCTACGATGTTCTCGGCTAGAATCTCTCCCAGTGCACTCTCTCTTCATCTATTTCCTTCTCGCTGTGCTTATCCTTGTATTTCTTCGGAACTCCCACGGCGATCATGTTCAGCACCCTGAAGTTTTTCGGTATGCCGAGAAGTTCCTTGACCGTCCTCTCAGGCTCCCTTTCTTCGGCAATGCTCCTGACCTGAACCCAGCATGCTCCGAGGTCCATGTCCGCGACCTCTATCAGGATGTTCTCGGTGGCAGCGCTGCAGTCCTCAACCCACCATCTGGATTTCTCCGGATCGCAGGTTATGACGAATGCCGCTTCGGCCTTCTCAATCATCTTCGCCCAAGGTGTGGCCTGAGAGAGCTTTTTCAGCATCTCCCTCTCCTGCACCACAATCAGGTGGCAGGGGCGGTAGTTCATTGCGCTCGGCGCATACATGAACGCCTTTATGATGTTGTCAATCTGCCATTTTTCAAGGGGTTCGCCGGTGTAACTCCGTAGGCTTCTGCGCTTCTCAATGGCTTCGAGTACGGGTTTCATGTGGATGGATAGGAGAAGGGGTAATTAAGGGTTCGGTAACGCTGTCTATTATCAGTTTTAGGTAAAGAGTAGATATATAGCTAGAAAAGAAAAAAGAACAGGGAAGATTATGCCCGCACCCGAGACTGCCAAGTTAAGAAATCCAGAAATTGTAGAACAGCATGAATGATTTCAGCCATGATTCCACAGTCCTTACTCTGGCATTTTCAGGGAATATGTTCCGGAATCTTTTGGTTCCGGATTTCAATACGCTGAACCATCCCCCTCAATAGGACCTCTCTCCAAAAGTCCCGTGTTTCCATCGAAAGCCGAATCTTTCCATGGCCCATGGATACCATGGGCCTCTGCCCA
>JAJRTH010000074.1 GCA_024278375.1 archaeon
AGGGACGGGGTACGGCTGGTACCTCGACGATGTCAGGATAGTACTGTCCAGAGAAGGCAATTCGGATACCAACATAAACAGCAACATGTCGGATGTCTGGCAGTTCGTATCGACAGCGGACAGGAACAACCGGAGCACCCACGCGTGGTGGAACGGCGATCCCGTCACCGGATATTTCAGAGGAGGCATAGACAACTCCCTGATAACCAGGCCGATAAATCTGAGAAACGCTCTGAGCGCTCATCTCAGCGCATACTTCAAGTTCAACATAAACAACGACAGCGGAGTTCCTCCGGACGGTTTCAGGGTTGAAATCTCCAATGACACCGGCCTGACATGGAATGCGATAAACCTGGGTGCTAGAACGGCGTGGGAAGTTTCTGGAAATGCTTCTACTGCCTACTGGACGAAGGCGAAGGAACTTTACAGACTAAATGTGGATCTGGATGCATTTACTGGACAGGTGATATTGATAAGGTTCAGAGTCGTAACGACAAACGCTCCGACCTATGACCATTACGAGGACAGCACCGTGGGCTTCGGAGGATTCTATGTGGATGATGTCATCATATGGGGCGAGTCACTCGCTTCCTAAATGGCTCTGCGCTCTTTTCACTATCTTCTTTGTAAGTCTATTCCCCCTGGCCGAAGCGGGGATTCCCGGTTATCCGGACTATATGGAAATAGAGGGCGAACTAAGGTATCTCAACGAGACCTATTCCGAAATATGTGCTCTGAATTCCATAGGTATAACCTACGAAGGTAGGACGATATGGGCACTGAAAATCTCCGACAATGCGTGGAAAGATGAGGATGAGCCGGAAGTTCTGATAATGGGAGGACACCATGCGAAAGAGCTCGTTTCCGTTCTGGTGCCCCTGAGGTTTGCCGAATCCCTCCTCGAGAACTATTCCTCCAACGGAACGGTGAAAAACATCATCGATTCGACCGAGATATGGATTGTGCCGCTCGTAAATCCAGATGGATATGAATATGCGATAAACGGCCACACCTACTGGAGAAAGAACCGGAGGCCCGTGGATATCGACGGAGACGGAGAGCCCGAGGGCATAGGCGTTGACATAAACAGGAACTACGATCATCGCTGGGGCGAGCAGGGCGTGAGCCGGGACCCTGACAGCGAGATATACTGCGGACCATATGCGTTTTCCGAGAACGAATCGAGAGCGATAAGAGACCTCGCTCTTAACCGCAGCTTCGTATTCTCCGTTTCGTTTCACAGTTATGGGCAGCAGATATTTCATCCGTGGGGAAACTCTCTTGACACCTCACCGATAGACTGCGAGCTCATGGATGCGATAGGAGAAGGGATGGCGAAATACAACGATTATGAGGTCATGGAGGGGTGGAAGTGGTATAATACGACAGGAGACAGCGATGACTGGCTATATGCAAATACGAGTTGTCTGCCATTCACCATCGAACTAGGGACGGAATACATACCTCCGCCAAATGATATAGGCAAGATATTCGAAAAGAACAGAGGTGCTCTTATGTACCTTCTTTAGTTGTCAGAAGACCCTTATATGGGCGTTTACGGGGAAAGGACTAACCTTAGAATCTCGAAGTTTTCCGTTAGGGATGGTCTGGCCGGAATAACAGTCGAAAATCAGGGGAACTATTCGGTCAGTGCGCTGATTACCATCAGTTCGGAGGACTGGACATATTCTTTTCCCCGCCTTAAACTGGTACCCGGTTCAAGTGTGAATCTCAGCGTAAAAGTTGGTGGGAGCGGTGAGTTCCGTGTCAATATAGAGCCGGTTCACCATACCGAAGAATGGGATCTCTCGGATAACTCCGCGGTTTTTACAGCTCAGGAAATTTCGCAGGAAAAAGCAACAGACCCTCTGATGTATGTTTTCGGTTCCGTCATTCTCCTGTTTTTCCTGTTCTCCTATGCCTACAAATCACTCAAGAAGCACTGATTTCATGGCCTTTCCGTCAGGGCACTTTACGTCTCCCTTTATCTGCATAATCCTGTATTTCGCACCTTTTTTCACTCCGAGAGGGTGGCAGATATCGTAATACCTGCATGCCATGTTCCTGCATTCCACGGCCTCGTATCGTATCACGGTGCCTTCCACAGACATTTTTGCAGGTATCGCGGCTTCAACAGGTATCTTTTCAACCTCTACTGCCCTGACCTTTCCTTCGTGCCTCTTGCATTCATGGACCGTGTCTCTAAGGCTCTTTATCCTGTATTTTCTCCCGGCATCCAAGCTGAAGCACACATTCCTTACCTTGCAGTCCCTGCATTCGGGAATGGGGCCAAGATATGTGAATTCGAGCCCTTTCTTTGCCAGATTTTCTCCTATGAGTGTAACAATCGCCATTTATTCACCTCCTATTACTCCCGTTTCTCTTGCCAGTTTCTCCGCCTCCTCCCTGCTCAGCCTGAGCTTGTGCAGTATGGTGTATCTCTCAGGCCTTATTTCAGGTGCCATGAGAAGGGCTTTCACGACCTCATCATCGGAAATCCCGATCTCCTTTGCGCTCGTCGGCAATCCGACAATCCTCAACCTGTCCCTGAAATCCTCCCAGTCAGCTCCATGGAGCTTGAGCGTCATAATTGAGCCGAGTGCACATTGGTGGCCGTGTAGCCCGGGTTTTTTAGCAATCCTGTCGAGGGCGTGAGAGAAAAGATGTTCCGCACCGCTTGCAGGTCTGGACGACCCCGCTATGCTCATGGAAACCCCCGAAGCGCTCAGCGCCTTCACGACCATCCAGGCGCTCTCCTCGCTGCCTTCTCTTATCTTATCCGCATTTCTGAGCATTATCTCGGCCGTTATCATGGAAAGTGTGGATGCATAACTGCTGAAATCCTCACCTTTTTCCTCCTTTGCGAGCTCCCAGTCAAGTACAGCGCTCTTGTTCGAGACTATGTCTCCGTAGCCCGCGGTGAGTAGCGAATGCGGTGCCGATGCGATTATTTCCGTATCCGCGATGACAATCATCGGAGGATGTGCGGATATCGATTTCTTGACACCGTCCACAATAAGCGAGGCTGCCGAGGAAACTATGCCGTCATGGGATGCCGCCGTCGGTATGCTGACGAAAGGCATTCCGATTTCAGAGGATGCACACTTCGCCACATCTATGGGCCTTCCTCCCCCTATGCCGATCATGAAAAACGCCCTGTTCCTTCTGGCCAGTTCCATTGCGATTTTGACATTCTTCCAATCGGCATTATCTATATTGAATTTAATAACCTCATAACCCGAGGATTCGAGGATTTCCAAGACTCTTTTTCCAGCTATCTTTTCCGTTATCTCGTCCTGGATTATAAGAGCTTTTCCGGTCAGACCCGTATCTGCACAGAGCTTTCCAGTATCCTCTATTACCCTGTGGCCAACAGCAATCGACCTTGGAAGCTCCATGACCTTGTGCTTGGAAAACTCCTCCTGGGTTCTGCCCATACCGTCACCACATAACTCTTCGGTTAAATCCTTTGCTGTTCAGAACTTTCTCGAAACATAGTCCAGCACGGAGCGGAATATGCCGGCTCCGGGTCCGAAATTCTCCGGTTCCTGCAGGTTCACCATGTAATTGTAAAATGCTCTCTCCGGGTGCGGCATCATACCCAGTACGTTTCCATCGGGATTCGTTATTCCCGCTATGTTCTCCACCGAACCGTTCGGATTCCATGGATAAGGCACATCGTCTTTTTCCGGCTCTTCGGGATTGACATATCTGAACGCTATCTGGTCGTTGTCATTCAGCTTTTTCAGCATCTCCTTTTCCTTGTGGGCGTCCAGGGTGAACTTTCCCTCGGCATGCGCTACAGGCATGAGGAGCACCTCACCTTTTCCATATCTGGAGGTGAACGCTGAATTCGAGCTCTTCTCGTGTTTTATGTAAATGTTCCTGCACTCGAATCTGTTCGAATCGTTGGTGGTGAGCGCTGCCTGAGGAGCGCTCGAAATCCCATCTGTTGCTGGCAACATCCCGAGTTCCACGAGAATCTGGAAGCCGTTACAGACACCGAGAATCGGATAACCCTCCTTCACATATTCCCCCAGCTCTTCCATGAGCCTGCTCTTCATTATTGCGGCGAAT
>JAJRTH010000075.1 GCA_024278375.1 archaeon
ATGTATCTTTTACTGACACTTCTTCCTTTACTGATTGCTCTCGTTGTATTTGCCTTTGTTCATTTAAGAAAGGGGCGGCATAACAATTCTCAAGAGGTGATGAAATAGATGCAGAACAATTCGGACGGGGACGAGGCTCCTGACTGGTTTGAGATATCTTACATGGGATACAACACAGATACGGATGGCGATGGAATAACAAACCCGTGGGACTGGGACTCCGACGGAGACCTGATACCGGATGGAAAGGAGATAGAGATCAATCCAGCAACAGAAGATGTTACATTTATTACGAACCCACTGGTTTACAACGATTTCGATGAGGATAAAACGGAGATACGGCAGGATATCGAAAGGGATGCCCTTTCTGTGAGCAGAGATAATAAATGAACGGTGATTGCCCCCGTTCTTTTCTTTCGGAGGTTTCTGACAT
The DNA here is from genome assembly GCA_024278375.1 of archaeon. Classification (GTDB taxonomy): domain Archaea; phylum Thermoplasmatota; class Thermoplasmata; order WALJ01; family WALJ01; genus WALJ01. Next base: position 434 of record JAJRTH010000075.1, read on the forward strand.
CTTCAGACTATGCGGGCCGAAATCTGTCAGGAATGCGAACTAACCATAGAGTCTAAAGCTCGAACTCTTCACCCTCTTCCGGCAGATATATGTCAAATTCAGAGGAAAGATCGGCCGCAAGAGCCTCTCTATTGTCGCCGTGCATGAGAACTATTGTTTCAGGCTCACATGCTCTGGCGAATTCCACCAGCTCCGAATGGCTGGCATGCGCAGAGAAATCGTACTGCCTCACCTCTGCCTCTATCCTTTCGACCACGCCGTAGAAATCCAGCTCTCCTGTTTCGACGAGCCTCCTTCCATTTGTACCTTCCACCTGATAGCCGGTTATGAGGATGGCGCTGTCCGCCTTTTTTCTGATTCTTTCCGCATACATGAGAACCGGACCTCCGTCCATCATCCCGCTGGTTGTGATTATCACATCGGCGTTTTTGGAGGCCAGTTCCCGGTCTCTCTTTCCCCGAACCATGTTCACTCCTTTTATCGCCTTTTTGAGTTTGCTTGCGGACCTTATGTAGCTGGGATAGTCCAGATATATGTAGGAAATCCCCTTCCCCATTCCATCAACCCACACCTCATAACCTCTCCCGGCTAGAAGTAGGATCATCTCCTGCGTTCTCCCAACACCGAATGACGGCACTATAACCTGTCCTCCTCTGGACACAATCTCTTCCACATCATTGAGGAATTCCGTTTCATGCTCCCTTCTGTCGGGATGTTCTCTTCCGGCATATGTGGATTCCATTATCAGCACGTCGGTTTTAACAGGATGGGCTGCCCATACCAGCCTTGTGTTTATGGTGTTGATGTCTCCAGTAAAAAGGTAGCTTTTCCTGCCTATGACCTCATACATAGTAGCTCCGGGTATGTGGCCCGCCGAATGTGCCGTTATCTCAAGACCTACCGCATCTATGGAATCTCCGAAATCCGCATATCTGAAAGCTTGTTTGGTCTCCTTCACATCTCTTTTGTAATAAGGGCTCGGATATCCCTCGTAATCGCTCACTTTCAGGATATCCTCCATCAGAACCTCAGCGACCACAGCAGTGACTTCTGTAGCTATCACATCAACATCATATCGCGAAACTATCCACGGAACCATACCCGAGTGGTCCACATGGGCATGGCTAAGGAACATCATATCCACCTCTGGGGATGGCACGGGAAATTCCGGGGGTGAAGTGGGCGTCATGCCATAGTCGAAGAGAAGCCTCAAACCGTTTTCCTCGGCAAGCAGCCCTAGACTACCGACTTTACTGGCTCCTCCTAGGAACTTGAACTTCATAGCGCTCCATTGGCAGCCAATATATAATTCTTGGCATCCCCCTTATTTCTCTATCTCGAATCTCTCCGGGGATATCGGCCGCATGGTCTCATAACTCCGTCCTTCCACCCTTTTCCTAGCCGAAAAAAACATCAGAACGGAAAACAATAGAAGTGCTAAGACATAGACCATGTATGATGCGCCTCTATCCGAGCCATCTTCTACAGAGCCACTAGCACCATATTCTACCGAGGGTTTCATGACGGTGGTGGAGGAAAATCCGGTCTTGTTGCCCACAGAGGCTCTGACCTCTATTTTGAGGGAATTTTCGAAATCAGGCACCCTGAGGCTCATCGAATAGATGCCTTCTCCGACCCTTTTCGGAGGAAACATAGGTTTCCCTCCTACAGTCATGTCGACGGTGGCGTTGTCCACCGGCTTCCCCGAATCACATATCTCAAGGGTTATGTTTATCGTATCGCCAGGAACAGCCTCTTTTTTGTCTGTGCTCAGCGAAACATCGATGCCGGGAGCTTTTTCCATGAAAACAAGGCGCCTGGTTTCCCAGGAATAGAACCTTATAGGGTTCTCCTCGAAAGAAAGGTCGGATTCGGCCTCTATCTCGCACCAGGAATATCTCTTCCCATTGACAGTATGTACGAGGTAAGGCGCCAGAAATCCCGCAGTTCCGTCTCTGTATGTCACTCCTTTGGCTATCTCCTCACCAAGAAACCTCAATTTAAGCCTAACCCAGTTAATGGGAGCGCCTTCGTAGTCCAGAGCGGTTACCCGGACCCAGCTGGCGAGATACAGTTTGGAGGTACCGGATATAAGATATTTGTCAGAATACATATGGCCCGCAAAAACCACCATGGAATCTTTCAGATAGAGATTCCTCGTAACATTGTCGAACTTCACTCCGCTCACTATCGTCCTATTGGACGAATATAGCATTATTCCGTAGTTTTTCACATCTTTTAATTCGCCAAACAGGATGTGATTGCGGAAGGAATTGCGCAACTTTATTCCAACGGATGTAGACAATAGATTATTTTTCAAGATGTTAAAATCGGATCTTTCAAGAAGTACGCCCATATATGATACAGTTATGTTATTATCCTCAATAGTATTGTTTGAAGATTTATAGAGATGTATCCCGGCAACACCATTTATTGTTAGGGTGTTGCTCAACAGCCGATTTCTTTGACTCTCTTCTCCTGTGATGAATATCCCTTCTTGATTGGTCTTTTTAATAGTATTGTTCGATATGAGAGCATAGCTCTCGTTCTCTATTCTTATCCCTTGGGCAATGGAGTCACGGGACGGAAGAGATATCTTCTCTATGAAAGCACCTTTTATGACATTCCCCTCCCCTCCTTCCATCCATATTCCTGTCCTGTAATTCTCGGTTATGTTTGCGCCCACAATAGACAGGTTCTCACATCTCAAGAACCGCATTCCCCAGGAGTTCCTGTGTAGTGTTATGTTCCGCAATGTCGTGTTTTTCAGTCCCTGGGCCCAGAGAGGGCAGTAGTTCCACCGCAATGTCGTATTACTCATATCCAGTTTCCCGAGCACATAAAGTCCGCTCCTCTCACCATCCTCATAACCGGAGTATTCTATATAGGAATGTTCGGAGGACATCAATGCGCCCTTTTCTATTACAATATAATATCTGTTTTCCGGATTTTCCGCCGTTATTTTGGAGTAGGACATACTGAGATATCCCGTTTCCACAGCGATTCTGAACTGCCCGTCCGCATAACACCTCATTATGAGTGTGGAGTTCAGTAGTTCCAGCCCTCCGCCTCTGATAAGGAGGTTTCCCTGCAGAACTATGGTTCTGTTAACAACGGTTGTGTTCTCGGTTATTATCCAATCACCGATAATCTCTTCTAATCCCGCATCGGAATAATCGATAACCGCGGCAGGCGAAACTCCGGAGATGACGGCACTTAGAAGGATCAGGATTGCGACCCCGAACGAATATCTCACATATGCGCATTCTCTGCATGGTTAATGTATTTTTTGGTTCGTTGAATTTCGGAAGGCATATCAAAAAATCTATAAGGCACGTTTCGATACCCCACCCATAAGGTGACGCCATGTATGTTGTAATCGTAGGCGGAGGAAGGGTCGGCAGGGACATAGCCGAACTCCTTCTACCCGAAGGTCATGATGTCGTGATTCTCGATAGGGACGAAGAGGTATGCAACCAGTTGACCAGGGAATATGACGCCCTGATAATCAAAGGGGACGGTACGGACATCGAATATCTCAAAGAGGCGGGTGTCAACAAGGCGGATGCCCTCCTCGCCGTTACTGGAGACGATAAGGTAAATCTAATAGTGTGCCAGCTCGCACAGAAACTTTTCAAGGTTCCGAGGGTCGTGGGGAGGGTAAACGAGCCAAAGAACGAAAGTGTTTTCGTAACTCTTGGGATAAGGTCCACGGTAAGCACCACAAGGGCCTCTGCCCTGTACATAAAGAATGAAATAACCGAGGAAAGAACGGTTCTTACGATTGCCGGAGGAAAGGCGGAGATACTGGAACTGGAGGTGAAGAAACACTCGCCAGTTGCCAACACGAAGATAAAAAACGCTGGATTCCCTAAAGGCGTCCACGTCCTCTCCATACTAAGGGCGGATAGAGCGATATTTCCCGACGAGGAGACCATAATAAGGCCCGGCGACATTCTGACAATACTTTCCAGACTCAGCACGGCGGGTGAGGTCAAGCAGCTCGTGAACGGGAAAAAGAGGTTTAGATTTGGCATCTAGGTCCTCCACCCAGGTGTTTTATTTCGGAAAAAAAGGCGCTTCCGAATTAAAGGAGAGCATAAAGCACAGACTTAGGCATTATAGCACGGCCTATTCTCTTCTATATTATATAGGAATGATTCTTTTCGTCGGAGGAATCCCTCTCTTCATACCCGCGGCAATGGCGATATTGCTCGACGGAGACCCGGTCCTCGCATACTGCTTCTACATGCCCGGGATAGCGTCTCTGATATTCGGGTTCGGCTTCACCAGGGTATTCAGAAAGGTCGATCTCGATCTCGGAGCGGCCATACTCCTTTCGGCCCTGGTATGGTTGATACTCACGGCCATAGGTTCCGCACCTTTCTTCATGGCCCACGATCTTGTTGATGTTTCCGTCGGCCTCACGCCTCTGGATGCTTTTTTCGAGTCTATGTCGGGATATACGGCCACCGGCCTTACGATGTACACGAATGTTGAGATACTGCCGAAATCAATACTCTTCTGGCGCAGTCTGACGGAGTGGATAGGGGGTGTGGGCGTGATAGTGCTGTTCCTGACCGTTCTGATAAGAAGGTCCGGAACCGTCGCGCACAAACTTTACTCCGCCGAAGGTCGATCCGATAGGATAGTCCCCAGCGTAATAAGGACCGCCAGACATATATGGCTCATATATCTGGGTTACACTCTTGCCGGAGCACTCGCTCTATATGCCTTGGGAATGCCTTTCTTCGATTCCCTGAATCATTCTATGACAGCACTGGCGACAGGCGGATTTTCCGTAAAAAATCAGAGTATCGGCGCATACAACAACATGGCCTACAACGACGTCATAATAGTCCTCATGCTTCTCGGAGGCATATCTTTCGTCCTCCACAGCAAGATATTGAGGGGAAAAATAAAGGAATTCCTTTCCAACATCGAGACGACGACCATGTTTTTCCTGGTGCTTTTCTTCAGCATGGTAATATATCTCAACCTTTTCGGACTTAGTTTCGACCCGGCAGGATTTCAACACAGCACCTTCCAGAGCGTGTCAGCATTAACCGGTACGGGTTTCGCAACTCAGGACATATCGCAGTGGAGCGATTTCTCGAAGTTCTCTCTGACGATACTCATGATATTTGGAGGCGGCTACGGTTCGACAGCATCGGCGCTGAAACTCATCAGGGTGGCCGTCCTTCTCTATGCCATATGGTGGACTGCAAAAAAAGTGCTCTTACCGGAGCACACGGTTATGCGATTCAGGCTTGGCGGGAAGTTTTACACGTGGGAGGAACTCAGTTCGGTGGCCCTCTACGCCTGGCTTTATCTCGTGGTTCTCGTTCTCGGCGCCATAGTGTTCATGTTCGACGGTCACAGCGCCGTTGATTCGCTTTTCGAAGTGGCGTCTGCTGAGGGAAACGTTGGTTTGAGTGTGGGCATAACCTCCCCATTAATGCCCGCACACCAGAAAATCGTTCTGATAATAGAGATGTGGGCAGGCAGGCTTGAGATATTCCCAGTGCTAATACTCCTCTTTGCACCGTTCAAGAGAAAGATAAGAGGCATGTGAGCTACTCGCTGATCATTATATAAAGAAAATTCTCGAGATGCCTTGCGAGCGCAGGATTGTCCGTATAGCCGCATGCGCTCAGATCATGAGATGCCAGGAGTGCTCTCTCGCCGTCGCTTATTATGTCGGTGGCAATCAGACCTTTCTTATGAAAAACTCTCGTACAAGGAGGTGCTTTCTGGAAAGGCTCCGTTATCACGGTGATTTCGATATCTCTTGTCAGTGCGGCGGAGAAGTTCTTGCTCAGGTTCTCCCTTATCTCGCTTATTACAGGTGTCGCTATGAGAAATCTCTTGGTCGTCGTATCCAGCAGTTCGGCTATTTTCTTCAGCACCCTCTCCTTTCCCGAGATTGTGTAAACTATCTGCGGCTCTCCATACTCCGAAACTATATCCCTCAAAAGAGCGAGTTTTTCGAAAGTCTCATCTATCTGCTTGACGAATTTCTCCCTGAGTTTTTCAGGAGATATAGGCCTGTAAACCCTTGGCCTACCCTCGCTGCTCACCACGAAACCCTTTCTTTCTAGCCCGGAAAGGGCTTTGTAGGATGATGTCCTGGGTATTTTCGCCATCTTCGCTATGAACTCGGCATCACCATAACCGTATGCTACAAGAGCCATGTAGGCCCTGCTCTCGTAGGAAGATAGTCCCAGATGCTCGAGCCCGGATTTAAGGGCCTCATATTCCGCCTTAAGGTCGATTCTTCCGCCCATTTCAACCAAGCAGATCCTTAATCTCTTCCTTTACCTTATCGAAGTCCGGGTCCTTCATAACCTTGTTTCTATTCTCTGGATCTATGTCTATGGCCCTTTTCAGGAAGGTCTTCACAAGCTGCGCATTTCCTTTTATGGCCTCCAGCTTTGCCTTGTAATACCATGCTGTTCCCACATTCGGGTCCCTTCGCACCACCTGGTTAAAGGCATTGACCGCAATGTCGTTCTTCCCGAGCTTGTAGAAGCATATCCCTTTGCTGAGCCATGCCGTTATGTCGTCGGGATTTCTCTTGGAAACCTCATTGAACGCCTTAATGGCCTCTTCGTATTTGCCCATAGCGAGGAGCGTGGCTCCTAGATTGTGCCACATGGTCTCGTCGTCCGGAAACATATCGGCTAGCTTCCGGAAGACCGGAAGAGCCTCCTCGAACCTATCTTTACCGTAGAGAGCTTCCCCCTTCGCAAGAAGTAGTTCAGGGTCATCCGGCCTGTATTTGAGCATCTTATCGTAATACGAAAGGTTCTCCGGGTCCAGTTCAAGAAGTTTCCGGTATATCTCTATGGCCTCGTCCACATTTCCGGATTTTTCAAGGAACACGGCCTTTCTGTACAGTATCTCCACATTCTCCGGGTCCTTTTCGAGAAGTCTGTCCAGCAGGGTTATTTTGTCAGGGTCCTTCTCTATAAGTTGAGAATAAACTTCCGCCGCTTCTTTCAACTTTCCCTCCTTTTCAAGAGCCTCTCCTTTCTTTACAAGAATCTCAAGGTTGCCGGGTTCAAGTTTCATTATGACCTCGGCCAGTTTTTCGTCGCCCGGATTTAGGGAATAGGCCTTCTTGAATGCTTCCAGAGCTCCTTTTTTGTCCTTAAGCTTCAGGAGTGCCTTCCCTTTCCTTATCCAGAGCTTGGGCTCATCGGGCTTTATTGAAAGCATCTTGTCTATGTACTTCATCGCATTCTTGGGATCGTTTTCCATCAGGGTCTCGTATATTTCCAGGGCCTCATCCATCCTTCCGACCACTCTCAGAATATTCGCCTTCTTTATCAGCGCCTTCTTGTTGTTCGGCTGCAATTTCAGTACATGGTCAAGACACAGAAGAGCGTATTCGTTCATGGTGTTCATGGAGACGTAGACAGCGGCCTTCAACATCCACGCATCCGCATTATCCTTGTCCAGGGCAAGCGCCTTTTCAAGGCATTCCAAGGCATGGTCGGTTTCGCCGAGTGCATAGAATCCTTGGGCTATCTCTATGTATATCTGTGAGAATGTTTCGGGATACTTCTTGGCGTTCTCCTCTTCGGTCCTTAGAAACCTCATGACCCTTCTGTACTCTGCCGCCGCTTTTTCCTTGTCTCCTTTAATCTGGAGGGCTTTCGCTCCGTTAATCATTTTCTGGGCTTCTTTTTTTATCTTTTCCGCTTTTCCTGAGCCGAATGCTGCCGTGTGTCTACCTCCTTTGCTTCTCAATCAACATAGACAACTTTGTTATAAAGTCTTCGGTTCAGTCGAATAAAATCTCTATCCTTTCAACCCGGGATACAGGTATCTTTTCACGACCTTCATTCCTTATCTCAAGGAGTTCCTGCCTTTTCAGGGCCATTATGTCGAAATACACGTTCTTATAGTCTCTTTTAATCGTCTGGGCAAGTTCCTTTATAGATCCGACACCGTTTTTTGCGAGAAAATCCAGAATTTCTGCTCTGGAAGCACTTATGACACCGAAAATCGAAGAATCATAAAACACAATCTCTTCCTCCATTTCAGCCCCTTTCCTGGAAGCTTTCCATATCTCGTAGTCATCAATTATTGTGGGAGAGGAGCATTTCTCTATCGAGACCTTTTGACCCAGTGAGTCCAGGGTGCCGTATTTCTCTTCGAATTCTCTTTCTTTCTCCCGCATATACTCCTTATCAGCCCTTTTCTTTATTATCGTCTTCATCAGAAATCCTCCAGTGACATGGCGGCAAGATTTCTTCTGAATATCCTAACCAGATGTTCTATCTCCTCGAACTCCTTTTCCGGGCTGTTTTTCTGTTCCAGCAAGGCGCCGTTTTCATCGTATCTGTCTATATGCGGTTGCTGCTGGAAATTATCCCATCTTACGCACGGAACCCATCCCTTTTTCCCCTCGACCCTGTATGTGTAACTGTAGAACTTCCTTCTGTCGCCGTCATATATTTCCAGGGAGTCTATAATCTCGTTTTTACGGATATAGATGCGCTTTTTTCTTATTTTGAGCACGATTATGCATGATCCTCCGGTTTATAAAGGTATCGTCTGGCCGACCGCCGATAATCTCTTTTCCGATTCACCCGTCTTCGTACGCATAACCCGTCTCAAAGGCCTTTTCATTCAGAGCCTTGACCTTCTTGGGAACCATCTCCAGAACAGCTTTTTTGGCGCTCTCCTTCGTAACTATCCCGGTTACCTTTGTTATGAAACCGACCATGACGATGTTGGCCACTATTCTGTTGCCCAGTTCTTCTGCGATTTTCGTTGCGGGTATCGAATGGAACTCGCCGACGCCATCGGGTTTTCCATCGATTTTCACGAGATCCCTTTCTATTATCAGGGTGCCTCCTTTCTTGAGCTTCGGAAAATATGTCGTGAACGCCTCCTGGGACATTATCACCATTATGTCCGGTTTCGTGGGATATGGATAATCCACCTTGCTGTCATCGACAACGACACCGGATGATGAGGCTCCGCCTCTTGCCTCCGGACCGTATGACTGGGTGAAAACCGCCTCCCTTTTGTCGTAAAGGCTGAGAGCCCTTGCGATGACGAGTCCTGCGAGGATAACTCCCTGCCCTCCGAAACCACCTATCTGAAGTTCGGTTCGGACCATTACCGCTCACCTCTTCCGCTTATTATTTTGGAGAGAGTCTCAAGATGCCTTCTGTGCTCCAGAATCCATGCGGTCCTCTCGGCCTGGGAGGTATAGAGGAACTCCTTCTTGGTCATCTCCCACAGTTTGTCCTCGAATGTAGGCTCTTCTTCGGCATCCAGGAATTCGCCCACTATGAAATCCTTATCCGGTTCTATGACGCCTTCGAGCGGATTAATGTGATGTTTCACAACCGCATGTTTCTGGAAATATTTCAGCATATCCACGGGGTCTCTCATCCTGTTCCTCCTGCCGTAGGCCGTCGGGCACGGGGACAGAACCTCTACAAAGGAGAAACCCCTTTTCTTCAGGGCTTTTTCAATGGACTTCTCAAGCCTCCTGACATGCAGGGAGGTCCATCTAGCCACATAACTGGCACCGCTCACTGCGATCAGACCCGCAAGGTTGAAAGGACTCTCCACGTTGCCATAGGGCGATGTTGTGGTTATGCCTGTCTCGGGCGTGGTCGGAGCCAGCTGTCCCCCCGTCATTCCGTATATGAAGTTGTTGATCGCTATTACCGTTATATCCGCATTCCTCCTTGCGGCATGTATGATGTGATTGCCGCCTATGGCGAAGAGGTCCCCATCTCCGCTGAAGACAGTGACATTAAGGTCCGGTCTTGCAGCCTTGATGCCGACGGCAAACGGTATGGGTCTGCCATGAGTTGTGTGGAACGAATCCATCCTAACATAGCCGGCTGCCCTTCCGGTACATCCGATTCCCGAGACCATGATGGTCTTTTCCGGGTCCATTCCTATGTTCTCCATCGCTCTAAGGTATGCTCCGAGAACGGTACCTATGCCGCAGCCCGAGCACCACACATGGGGAAGTCTTTCGGTTCTCAAATAGTCGTCAAGGGGATGTATGTCTGCTTGGATGACACTCATTTCACAGCCTCCTCTATCCCTTTCAGGACCTCGTCGGGTCTATGCGGCTCTCCCCCCATCTTTCCTACGAAGACAGCATCTGTTCGTATTGCCCTCTCAACCTCTACGAGAATCTGTCCGTTGTTAATCTCCGCCACAACGAAGGAACTCGCCTTTTCCGCAAGTTCTCTAAGTTTTTTCGAGGGGAAGGGCCATATCACCTTCAATCTCAGCATTCCGGCTTTTATTCCCTTCTCCCTGGCCATTATTACCGCTCTTCTGGCGGATCTGGCGGATATGCCGTATGCTATGACGATGACCTCCGCATCCTCGATCATGAACTCCTCATAATCGATTATTTCGTCAGCGTGGGCACGTATCTTCTCAACGAGCCTGCTGACAAGCTTTTCCTGGGCCTCCGCCGTTATTACGGGATATCCCCTATCGTCATGTGTCAGACCGGTGACATGGATTCCGAAACCCTTTCCGACAGGGGGCATGGGCGGTATGAGGTCGTCGTCTGGCTCATATATGTGACGCTCTTTGTCTGTGCTTATCTTTCTATCCACGACCTCTATCTCTTTCTTGGGGGGTATTGAGACCCTTTCGAAAAGGTGACCGACTGATTCATCCATGAGAACAACCACAGGGAGCCTGTATTTTTCCGAGAAATTGAATGCGCGTACGGCCATATCAAAGCATTCCTGGGGGGATTCAGGGGAGAGCGCTATGGTCTCGTAAGGTCCGTGAGAGCCCCACCTCGTCTGCATGACATCTCCCTGGCCGACCAACGTGGGAAGCCCTGTCGATGGCCCAGCTCTCTGAACGTTAACTATCACGCAAGGAGTTTCCGTCATCATCCCGAGACCGTAGTTCTCCATCATGAGGCTGAAACCCGGTCCGGATGTGGCGGTCATGCTCTTTTTTCCGCCCCAAGAGGCACCCAATAAAGCGGCCATCGATGCCAGCTCATCCTCCATCTGAATGAATATTCCACCCACCTCCGGAAGTCTTCTGGACATCCTCTATGCCACCTCACTGGAAGGTGTTATCGGATATCCCGCAAAGAATCTGCATCCTGCCGCTATTGCACCTTCAGCCACCGCCACATCACCGCTTAAAAAGTGATGCCCTTCAAGAACTTCGACCTTCACATTATTCCTCCTTTTTCTTAACGAATATTGCGAATTCCGGGCATATTCTCTCGCAGAAACCGCAGTCTATGCAGACCTTCAGGGGTGGCTCTTCCATCAGTTCGGGAGGATGATATCCTTTCTTGTTGAACCGGTCAGACATTACCAGAACATCCTTGGGACAGAACTCCACACACAAACCACAGCCTTTGCACCTATCCTCCACAAGGTAAACAGTTCCACGGGGGATGGTGGCATTGCTTTCCTTGAGCAGCTTTTCAATTCTGCTTTCCGTTGCCATTTTTATGCCTTCTAGCAGGAGAATTCGGTCTGTTATTTAATACTATCTGCCCGCTTCTGTCACATCGGTAATCGGGTGTCCAAGCCCGCACCGTCGAGGCGATAAGGAGCAAAAGTATTATAAAGGAATAGAAGTAGGGGGGAGGCTGAAGTAAAAAAAGGAGGCACAAAATGGCAAAAAAAGCCAGAGCAAGGGCTGCAGCCAGAAAAATGCGAGAAGCATGGAAAGCGAAACAGTGGTACCGCATAGTTGCTCCCGAGATGTTCAACGGGGCAGAGTTAGGTGAAACTCCCGCAAGGGACCCTGAATTACTGATAGGAAGGGTAAGCGAGGTCAGTTATCAGGATCTTACCGGAGACTTTACGAAATCTCATATAAAACTCTATTTCAAGATCAATTCCATAAAGGGGGCGGATGCATCCACCGAGTTTATAGGTCACAACATGACCAGTGATTATCTGAGAAGACTGACACGAAGAAGGAACAGCAAGATAGAGAACGTCATAGATGTGAGGACCAAGGATGGGTACAAATTAAGAATAAAGACGGTCTCTATTTCGATAGGGAGGATACCTTCATCGCACCAGCATGCGATAAGATTGAGGATGGGAGAGACAATCCTAAAGAAATCATCCGAAAAGACCATGTCTGAACTCATAAAGTCCATACTCTCCGGTGAACTCCCGAAGGAGATAGCGAGAGAATGCAAGAAGATACACCCCCTCAAAAGGGTGGAGATAAGGAGATCCGAGATTCTCCATAAACCGGCAATAACAAAAGAAGAGATAATGGAAGAAATGAGCGAGGAAGAGGCTCTTAAGGAACTGGAGAAGATAGAGGGTGTCGGCCCGGCAAAGGCGAGATTGCTATACGATGCCGGCTATAAATCAATAGAATCCATAAAAGGCCTCTCGATGGAGGAACTCGAGAAGATAGAGAAGCTCGGAGAGGCGACCGCAAAAAAGATTTACTCCGCACTCCATCCCGAAGAGCAGTAAAGCCGAGGTGGCTCAGCCTGGTGGAGCGTCGGACTCATAGGGATTCGTGGACGCTCGTCCCGGGAAATCCGAAGGTCACGGGTTCAAACCCCGTCCTCGGCACTTTATAAGGAGGAATCCCTTGGAAGAAAATGAAGCAAAAACCATCCTGGACGACAGGGAAAGAATACGGGAAGTGGATAGAGAGGATATGCTGTCCTCGATACTCGCGCTCCCCGAACATCTTGTAACTGGCATGGAAAGCGGAAACCGCGTGGAAATACCCTATTTCAGGCCGGACAGCATAGTCGCATGCGGGATGGGAGGTTCCGCGATAGCCGGTGAAATAGTGGGTGCGTGGCTTTCCGAAAGGCTGTCAATACCGTTCATAACCAACAGGAACTATCAGATACCCTCGTTCGTTTCGAAGAACACCCTTATTTTTGCTCTTTCCTATTCTGGAAACACATACGAGACAATAAACATGGTAGAAGAAGCTTTTGAGAGAGGGGCCAAGATAATCGCCATCTCCTCCGGCGGAGCGCTCCAAAGTATCGTGGAAGAAAAAGGCGGGCATTTCATAGACATCCCCTCAGGGCTCCAGCCGAGAGCCGCTCTCGGCTATCTTGTCTCTGCCATGGCCAGCACCATGAAGTCCCTGAAGATATATGACCCGGATGTGGAGATAATCTCGACCTCATCATTCATGAAAGACCTGAGAGAAAGGCTCACGCCTTCAAGAAAATACGAAGACAATGAGGCAAAGAAGATTGCCGCACAGATTGTCGACACCGTGCCCGTGATTTACTCGTACGGCTCATACATCTATGCTGCCAACAGGTGGCACACCCAGATAAACGAGAACTCGAAGTTGCTCTCGTTTTACGGCGCTCTCACGGAGATGAACCACAACGAGATAGTGGGATGGAACGACAGCGCAGAGGGGTTCTCGGCGGTGTTTCTCAGAGGAAACGAGAGCAGAATTCTTTCGACCGTTGTCGAATTCACGAAAGAAGTGATAAAGAAAAACGGTGGCAAGGTCATCGATGTAAGGGCCGAGGGAGAGCGCTCTCTGGAAAAGATGTTCTCTCTCATCTACAAAGGGGATTTCGTGAGCTATTATCTCTCCATACTCAGAGGCGTAGACCCGACACCGGTGGACGTGATATCCGCTCTGAAATCCGAAATCAAGAAGGTCATATGATTCCTATTTCCTGCAGTTTTTCCGGCAGATATGTATCAGTTACATAGTCAAGACCGTATTTTGCGAGCGCCTGCTGTTCCGCTTTCTTCTTTATCTCGAGCATCGCCTTTATTTCCGATATCCAGAAATCCGTCTGGAACCGAGGGTCACTCAGTTCTGCTTTGAGCGCTTCGATGTCCCTGTCATTGAGTTTATCTGTCGGTAGTTCATAATTGAGTATGTCGGATGCGGTTATTCCCACGAATTCCGCCGTGGGTGTGGCTAGATATTCGGAAAGATGCGCTGTTTTTATGGCACCGTAGGCAACGCTCGCGAATATCCTGAACGACCACGGATCACCATCCGTGAATACGACAACCGGAAGATTGAGCTCCTCATTCATCCTCTTCAGAAGGCGGCGTGTGCTCCTTGCGGGCTGTCCCTTGAGATGCACGAGAATCGCTCTCTCCTTCTCATCGAAACCGTTCTCCACAAGTCTGTCGAACATACCGCCTGTCTCTATGGCTATGACGAAGTCGGCGTCCACATCTACGAACTCGATCTTCTCCTTCTCCACATTATAGGGTACCGTGTATCCGGAATCGCCCACATCGTCCCTGCAGTTTATCGTCTTTTTCACACCCTTTCTGTTGGTCTCGTTTAGGGTTATGTTCCCGATGACTCTTGCACCGTCCTCCTCCGGTCTCAGTTTGAAGTCCTCTCTCATGTATCTGGTGATTATCTCGAGGTCTTCAACGAGGTTGTTGGATTCATCCTGGCTGTGGAACTTCGCTGTCTCCCATCCCTCGGAGATGTAGTAAAGCTCCCTGAGGGTGGAGGATTTGTTCTCGGCTATCATGTCCTTTATGAAATCCAGCATGTACAGGGTTCTCAGGAGCATGTATGCCCCGTCCAGTTTCTTTGCGCTCCTCTGTCCGAAATTCCTTCCGTATTTCCAAACACCGTGTTTTATGTCGAAAACTATGTTGTTCTTCGTCCTCACAGGTATTTTCATGGACGGAATCTTTCCCTTGTTTATATCTTCGTATATCTCCTCGGCAATGCTTTCCAGGGATTTCACGGCATTGCGACTTTCGGCTGTCATTCCATCACCTCGATTATCTCGGCTCTTTCCACGTTCCAGTCTCCCGGCAGAGGCTCCGCCCCTATCACATGCACCGGATTTATTCCATCGGTGTAGAGTTCCACGTCATCGTAATCTCCCTTTTCACCCTTCAGTTTCAGTCTTATTTCAAGAGATTCCGTTGGTTTGAGCGAGATATCCCATACGATACCTCTTCCGCTGCGCCTGCCCTCCGGCTCCACGTCCCTGATACCTTCCTGCTCTATCTCGGCGTAAAGCGAGAACTTCGCTCTTTTCTCCATATAGTTTATCACCTTTATCTTCACATCGTAAATTCCCTTGCCGTACTCGCTTACCGAATCAACCCAGAGTATGCCCATTATCTTCGTTATTGTCTTGTCTATCGGAGGTACGGGTTTGCCCACTATCTCTGCGGATTTTCTGGCAATTTCCGGGATTATCTTCTGCACTATCTCGAACTTGCCCTTCACCTTTTTCTTTTTTTCCTGCTTCTTTATGTGGAATCTCAGGTGTCTTGCGCATTCCTTGAGCGCCCTGTCTATCTCCTCGATTATCTCCGGGATGTCCGCGACCGCTTCCTTGGCCTCTGATGTGAACGGCACCCTTGTGGATGCTATGTGCACGAGTATCACGGCAGGTCCGCTCGGTATTCCTTTCCCTCCCCTCTGTTCGAGGCCGTACTGTCTCCATTTTATCCTTTCTATGGCATGGGTTATGGCACAGGCTCCCTGCTGGTAGAGCAATGGAACGCGGTTTGCGAACCTCAGTATCTCAACCGGCTGGTCCTTCGGAAGATTCCCGCCGTAGACCATTCCTACCTCGACCTGAAAAGGATTTCCGGAGTAAACGGCAGGCTCCCTTGTCACCGGGGGAACATAATATTCGGGTTTGTATTCCTCCATCACGTTTCTCAGGCCCTTTTTTATCAGGTGAGCGCCTATGGGAGAAAGACAGTCAGATGGCGGGGCCATTATCCTTACCTTTCTCATGGCGTTTATCAGGGCCTTCGCCTCTTCGACCGTTATTTCCTTAGGCCTCTTCTTTGGGTCTATGCCTGCAACGGAACATATCTCGTCAGCCACTCTAGGACTGACCCTCGAGAACTCGTTCATCAGGAAGGAGTTTATCTGCCTGTTCTTCGAGTGTTTGATCATCTTCAGCAGGGTTCCGAGCTCGACACCGTAGGGATGCGGCTTTATCTCGACGGTCTTTTTGGGCAGCCTTTCCGTGGCCCTTTCGAATATGTATTTCCTGTCCTCTTCGATGTATGTTATCTTTGCATGAGGATTTACTATGGCCGTCCTTCTGAGATATTCGTAAACGGACTGCCTTCCACGTATCAATCTTCCTCTGAGGTAAACCTCTATCCGGGTACCGTGTTCCACCTCATCCCACAGCACCACATCCTCCCGCACCACCTCTGGCCTGTTATGTTTGGTATCTATGGACAGTATGATCTCGTCCGCAGCCATCTTTCCGGCGGTTTTCGAGAGTATCCTAGCGGACCTTCCAGTGGTGAGCTGACTATACATCACGACTCCCGAGATACCGATTCCCTGCTGACCCCTCGACTGCCTTATGGCGTGAAACCTTGAACCGTACAGAAGCTGGCCGAAGACCTTGGGAATGTTCCTTTTAACGATTCCCGGACCATTGTCCTGTATCGCGATAAGATACTCGTTCTTCTCGACCTTTCTTATCTCTATCCGTATCTCAGGGAGTATCCCCGCCTCCTCACAGGCGTCGAGAGCATTGTCCACACCCTCTTTTACGGCGGTTATCAGGGATTTAACGGGCGAATCGAAGCCCAGCACATGCTTGTTCCTCTCGAAGAATTCGGAAACGGAGATCTCTTTCTGTTTTTCGGCCAACATCTCGGCGATATTCTCGTCTAACATGTGCTCCACCCCATGCGTTGTTTGGATATAAACGTTGTGTATTTCTCTCATGAAAACCTTCTAAAATTTTGTTCAAAATTAAGACCATAATCAATATCTATAGTACTGGCTAATAAATTCATAAATCAGACCATACATATTTTAATTGCAAAAAAGACCGATTTTTACGAAAAATATTTAAAGGAAATCGTATTACAGACAATCGATGGCAGATACCGAGTTCCAAAAGGTCGATACGATAATGTTCAGGATAAGTCAGGAGCATGATGATGTGGGGATGGAACTCATGTGGAGAGACGGCTCCATTTATCTTTCAATCTCAAAGGTAATGATAACCGATGGAGAAAGATGGTATGCGATCCCTTTCGAGGAACTCAGAGGTATAGACGCTCTGGACGATGACAGCATAAACCTGAGAATAGAGGGTGTGGACATCCGTGTAAGGGGGGAAAACGCCGAGAGATTGATGGCTCTGAGGCATCTCTTGCTACCTCTCATCGATAATGTTCCAAAGGACGGAGAGCTGCTCAGGGACATCATAAAACTATTGCTTTTGGGGATAAAGGACAGAGAAATAATAGCTTCTCTTCTGAAAAGGAGCGCAGAGGAAATCGCAAAGATAATGGAGAGCGCGGAGGGCGATGCGTATATCACGGACGGAGAGGTAAGCGAAAAGGGAAAGTCTCTGCTTTCGAAGGAAGAGAAGGAGATGATAGAAAAGGCGGGGGTGAGGATATGAGTCCGTTCCGAAGTTTCGCTCAGCGTGTCTCTGCCCTTGAGAAGATGACCTCTCTTGAAACAGGAATATCGACCGTTATAAAGATGTCAAGGGTCCCCAGGAAAGAGACAAAAAAGCTTCTGACCGCAAGAAACGAAGAGCAGGTCAGGAACACACCCATTTTCCAGTTCATGCAGATAATCTTCGATGAGATCGGGCTCGGACATCTCGACATCAAAGGTGTAGGGAAGTTCTCGTACATATTTTCCATAGAGAATTCACCCATCCCTTCACTTATACCCGATGCCAATGGAAAGACATGCTATATAACTGCCGACGCCATAGCCTCCTTCTTCTCGAAGGATATGGGAATTCCAAGTTCGAGCGAGGAGGTCAGATGTGCCAATGAGGGCCACGAAGAATGCGAATTTTTGGTCAAGATAAATGCTCTTCAGGCGTATCAGATAGCACTCGACGATACGGACAAGGAGATAATAGGGTTGAAGAAAAAGGACCCTTCGATAAGTGTCGAGAAGATAGCAGACAAACTCGAGATGGATGTTGCAGAGGTGGAGCACAGGATATCCGTTCTGAAATACTACGAAATTCTAGATGAAATAGGAAAGGTCACGGAGATAGGAAGAACCTATTACAAATACAGGATGAGTTCGCCCCTGCCGGAGGAGGACTTCGACCCCCCATGGCAGATGATAAAGGAGATTTCAGCGGCGATAGCTGCGGCAAGCTCCTTCGCAGAGGCTGTAAGTGAAAGGGTTAAGGAAGAGAAGAAGGTCCTGAGCCCTGAAGAGGAGAAGAAGATAATAAATCTGGCTGAAGAGGCCAAAAAAAGCAGAAGTTTTGCCGAACTCCTTGCGAAACAGATAAAGAACGAAGAAAAGGAGGGATAAAAATGGTAGAAAGGATCAAAACCGGAATATATGGACTGGATTCCCTGATTGAAGGGGGAATAATAGATAAGAGCGCAATAGTGATTGTGGGCTCCAGCGGTACCGGAAAAACCACATTTGCGATGCAGTTCCTGATGCACGGCATAGACATAGGAGAACAGGGATTGTATGTCACCATGGAAGAGAGCCCCGAACAGATAATGCGGGAAGCAAAGATGATGGGCTGGGACATGGAAAAGCACTATGAGAAGGACCTGTTCTTCATACACCTGAAGGGAAAGAACTTCAAGAAGATGATTGAGGAGCAGCTGCCGCAACTCGTCAAGGTCAGGAGCGATTACGACATCAAAACAAGGGTGGTCATAGACCCCATGACGCCTGTGATATGGGCCACCGAAGACAAGCTAATGCAGAGAGAACTAATAGGTAAGCTGTTCTACACATTGAAGGAGCTCGGAGTGGTGGTGGCGACCGTTGAGGAACACGCCAAACCAGGGGAGACCATAGGCGAGGACGTTCTTTTGCCCATATATCTCGCGGATGGAGTTATCCATCTCGAATACTATCCGATAGGCGGAGCATTCAACAGGACATTGAAAATAATAAAGATGAGGGGAACAGCCCACGGCGAGGATGTCTATCCGTACATATTCGCCAGAGGCGCCGGAGTAATAGTGAGAAGCAGTCCCGTAGAGGTGGCGCAGAAGGAAGAGAAGAGTTATGCCGAGATATTCGATGAGGCCATAAGGACCGCACAGCACCTGAAAGCACCTCCTTATGTGATAGAGAGACTGGAGAACATGAAGGCGGGGTGGTCATATCCTTACTCTCCCGAGGAGGCGATACAGATAATCTTTGATACCTATCATCTCAAATGAGGGATATCATGGTCACACTCTCTCAGAAAAAGGTACTGGATCGAAGGCTCGAAGCCGAGAACGTTACGCTTCTGAAATATTTGCTGGGTATGGAACTCAGGAGACTCAAGGAAGAGATGGAGTGTGATATGATTTTCTTCATGGGTGTTGATGGCAGGACATTCTCGTCACAGGTCCCGTTTCAGCTGAATACCAAGCAGTTCTATCTGTTTAACCTGTTGAAGACGAACCTCCCGCACATATGTGATCAGCTTGCCGCTGAGAACCTCAGGATAGCAATAGAGCAGTACAAGGAAGGAACATTTCTGATATCCGGTGTCGGGGATAAGGCCTTTCTCGCCATGGCATTTTCTAGACCAATACTCCCGACCGAATTTCAGAAACTGATAAACGGAGCTATAAAAGGAAGCACGGTGATAAAGCACATACTGGAACTCAGACCGATAAAAGAAGAGGCGCTCAAACAATATCCGAAGGAAGTCAGCGATGAACTCAGGAAACTGAGCAGACTGCTATTTGTCGAGAGATTTGACCAGACAAAACAGTATAAGAAGAACACCGAGATATTGAACTTCATAAAGAAAAAACTGGCAGATGTGGTCGGTGTCGGTGCCGTCGAGGAGATAACAACCGTGACATTCAACGAACTAGGAACCTCGGCACCGTATATGACGGATCAGCTATGGAGGATATTCTTGGAAAAAGTGATAAGGAACCATGTCAAGAGGATAAGCGGAGAGATAATGGCGGACGAATGCTACAGAACGTGGATGCCGGAACTGGATAAGAAGCTGAAGAGCTTTGTGTGATATCATGATAAACGATGAAGAGGCCGAAAGGATAGAGGAACAAACCGAAGAACCTCCCAAGAAGGAGGAAGAAATCCAGGGGGAATCGCCGGAAGAGACGGACATCCTGTCCCGAATAGAGGAGATAATGGAGAAGCTGGAGAAAAAGTCGGACAAGGCCGACATAGAGGAGATAAAGGGGTGGAAGGCGGATATTGTCGCAAGGCTTTCGGCACTACAGGATGAGATAGAGAAACTCAGAAAGGAGGATGAGCGGGTACTTTCCAACTTCAGGGAATTCACAGATATAATAACAAAGAAAAACACGGAGATAACGCGAATAGTGGAACAGAAAGTAGATGTGGACAAACTCAGGCAGTTCAGGAAGGACATAGGAAAAATAGAGAAAAAATTGAATCTTCTGATGGAGGAGACCGGTTTCGGAGAAATTCTCGATGTGGCGAAAATCCCCCCCAACATTCTCGAGATAGTCTATGATACGACACTGGGCGATGTTACAAAGGCATTGTGGCAGGAATACGGTCCGGGTGCCGAGAAGATAATAATGGATGTTCTTGAGGACATACGGCTGGAAACCAGCGGAAGCGAGATGTTCTATTTCGACGGACGAAGGATAAGAACGAGGGATGTTGCCAAGAACATAAGGAGAGGTATGATATCTGCCAGACAGCTACAGGATACCTACGAAGAACTCCTAAGAAAGCTCCTCGAAAGGATACCAACCCACAAATCAAAGAACTTCAGGGCCATGATAAAACTCAAAAGCCAGGAATACACGGTGGATAAGACCACACTGCTCCTCGAAAGGATGGAAAAGGTGGAAAACGCTGTATCCATGCTAAACGGCATGGTATCCGGTCTCGCTAACACCCTGAATCGCGAAACTAAAAGTCTCGGAGAGGAAATGAAGGCACTTTCCGAGGATATACGGGGAAGAATCGAGAGATATATCGATGAAAGGGATGCAAGACTTGCCGGGATAGAGGAGAAGGTGGAGATGATAAGTAAAGAGAGCGATATGGCGATAAAGTCTCTCGGTGATGCTCTGGACCGGAGAATCAGGGAGAAATGGGAAGAATTGATGGAAAGAATCGAGCCCATCGAACAGAAAGTATTCCCGGAAAAGACTGTTAAGGAGAGGGAGGGTGAGAAGACTGAGGTCAAGAAGCCTGTAAACCCCGAGGACCTGGGGGATGAGGAGAGATTCGTGTACTCTGCCATACCGCCGGAGGGAATAACGGCCTCGAAGCTTAAAAAGACGGTAAAAACACTTATAGAACGCGACCCGGAGGACATAATCCGGGAACTTATCGGAATCGGGGCAATATATGAAAAGAAGCGTGGCAAGAGCACCAGGTACTTTCCCGTCGTGGAGAGCCCAGAGGGTGGAAAGGAAACTGCATCTTCGGAGGAGCAGCCGAAAATACCGAAAAAAGGAGCAAGGAAGAAAAAGAAACCCTCGGAAAAAGCCCGCGAAAAGAAAACGGCCGGAAAGGATGAGGATAAGGCCGGGAAAAAGAAAGAGGAATATGACAGTAACGAGTCCCTGGTTCTGGATTCTATACCAGAAAACGGTTGTACACTCAACAGGCTGAAGAAGATGATAGGAAAAAAGATGCCCTATGATCTTTTACTTGATACTGTCAAGACCCTTGTCGATAAGGAGGTACTGGTCATCATGACCAGAGGAAGACACACAATATATATGAAAAATATAGAAAAAATAGGAGGCGAAAAAAATGCTTGATGTAGCGCTTGTATCGCTCATACAGGATATGAGTGAAAAGGCTGGAGTAGAGGGAACCATACAATACTGGCTCAGAGTCGGAGAGAATCTCGCTAGAAGGATGGGAAAGGAGGCGTACATGGGTTGGCCTTCCTTCAATGTGGCTCTGAGAGAGGGAAGGACAGCATTCTCCATAGAAGGGGATGTTACGGCCCTTACGGACCTTGCGATAACGGATGTAGACGGCGATGTGGTAGGATACATATACGCTCTCAGAGAATGTGTATTCAACCCAACGATAACGAGAATACGGTACAGTGTAGGAGAGGTTCCCGAAGCGGACAGACTTGTGGCTGAGGAATACAACAACAGCATAAAGGACACGGCGGTATGCAATTTCTGTGTGATACACCAGAAGTTCAGAGAAGAGGTCGCAAAGAACATAACAGTGGCCGGTCAGCAGCTGGAATGTCTGCAACTGGCGGACAGAGGATTTACCGGCGAGACAAAGATTGCAGTGGACAGCCTGAAAAAGATAGGCATAAACGAAGAGTATGTGCGAAGTCTGCTAAGGAACTATGCATGCGTGTATGCAATAATAATGCACGGTGCAAGGCTCCGAGGTGAGGAGGAAGAGGCATGAAGCGAAGAGAGCTTGTTAAGGACAACCCGCTGGTGGACGTGGCGGCCTATCTTTTCCTGGAAGACATCGCAGACAAACAGGGTGCCGCAGGAATGAACACCTATCTGATGAGCCTGGCATCAGCACTGGCACAGAGCATGCCGGAAGAGGAGTACGAGACATGGGATGCGTTTGTGGAGGCCCTCAAAAACGGAGATTCCGCTCTGTCTACCTTTGAGGACGTGGAGATGCCCACCAAACACTGTGTCGTGACCACGGAATCACCCTTCCTAAGGGGGTGGCAGGAATATACCAAAAGAATAGGCAACTTTGCCAGCATACACTATGAGGTTGCCGAGTACTACAATTCCATAGTGAAACCAGGTGCGATAGATAGTCAGGATATAATAATACAGACATACAGGGCGGAGATGGCCAAGAGGATAACCGTCGAAGGAAAGGAACTCAGAGTGGCACATATAGCCACGGTAGCACCTGACGGCACCAAGAGGGTCGCTCCAGAGGAATGGCTACCCATACTCTTGGAAAAGGCAGGCATAACCCAGACCATGCTGAACATGATAATGAGGAACAACGCGAGCGTCTGGATAGTCTACACGGAATAATCCAAAACCCTTTATTTTTTATGGTGAGTTCTTGAGACTCCTTTACGAGGACAATTACTGTTCCTATTACAGGTTAGAGATGGCCAGTGAGGTGGATAAGCTGGAAATTCCCGAGGAGGATTGAGGTTTCGACTTCTTCCATGGTCTGGGGATCATAGGATATCCCAAGGCTTTCAAGATGTGGTTAAGGCGATTTCCCAGACCGATTCTTATAATCGCTTCCAAAAAGAACAAGATTCTCGGTTGGGTTTACGTGGAAGAGTGGGGAAACACGTCCAGCGACGGAAGCACCATCCACGTCCTGAGGGCAATAGAGGTCCTTCCGGGACTCAGGAACAGGAAAATCGGGTTCAAACTCGTGCTCCTCGCATTGAAGGAGATAACGGGATATATGATAACGAAACCGCTTACGGAAGAAGCCGAGGTTTTTTTCAAGAAGATAGGATTCATGGAGCCAGGAGAGTTCAGGAAACCTCCTCTCGACCTATCCAAACATCCGAAATACCTCATTTTGCCGATATATAAAAGAGATATGTTGGTAAAGGATTTCGAGCACGCTTAGACGAGCGGCTCCAGCCGTACATAAGGCAGGCCCTTTTCCTTATCAACGACCACTGCGTATGCCGGAGTCTTCGGTTTTATCCCATAAAGGCATAGAACGCGGTCCTTCACAAATAGACGGATGTATGTGTCAGCGAGGTTCATTATCTCCTGCCCAAGCTTCAGGCCGGGTCTGACGGCACACATACCGATGTCCTCGGATTTCTTGGTTCTGGCCACGGTTTGAAGGACATCTCTTATGGCAAGTGTGTCTCCTCGCAGGTATTCGATGGTGTCGAAGCCCGCATAGTCCATGATTGGCCGGTTTTTCTCTCCCCTGAGTTCTCTCAGGTTTTTGGAATACATCTCATAGAGTTCTTCGCGGTCTTTGTTAAGTAGAGGCAGGATATATGGCCGCGGATCATCCTCGGAGAAATAGTCCACTATTCGGACATGGTCCTTGGCATATTTCTCAGCGATTTCAAGACCACCTAGGAATTTTATCCCTTCGTTCATTATGTTGTCAGGTGTACTTCCGCCGACCAGAACGGCAAATATTCCTCTGTCGTGGGTTATGAAGTTCAGCCACAGAGGCCGCATGATGAGATAATAATCCTCCAAGGAAACATTGGGACCGAGTTCGACGACATTATAGCTGCCTTTCTTAAGACCTCCGCCCAGAATGGCATCCAGGTCGGAAATCCCGGTGCTGTATCTATCACCGCTCTCCTCTACAGGTTCCCAGTCCGATATTCTGTCTGTCTCGTAGTCGTTTATGTCGAAGCTCCGGAACTTCCCGTTGTTGAGTGTGAATATGTATTTGGGTTGACTTATCTTGATGGACCTCAGCTTGTTGAGAGATATTTCCCTTATCCTTCTGGCATACGTCTCCATGAACGAGAGACCGACAACACCGTCAACGAGATATTCGAGTTCAGGCGCTTCTTCCTTTTCAAGAACGAATATGACATCCGTGTTAGAATTTTCAACCAGGTCTTTCTGAAGCATGGTTATGAAATCCTCGGAATCGGTCCGATGGCGATGTGTCAGACCTTCCACGCTGTCTATGACTATCATGGCCTTTTCTGGAAGTATTGTGTCTATACGGTCATATGTGTATTCTATCTCGGGAATCCTGCCGTACTTGGCGAATACTCTGTTCATCCATGTCCTGTCGGTCTTCTCGGGAGGAGCACCTTTGGCGTTTATGTCCTTAAGGAACTTTCTGGCGCTCTCTATTTTCTCCAGATCCTCGTCAGGCAACACGGGAGATATCCTCTTCTTTCTCCCGTACAGGCTCTCCAGGAGTATCTTTCCGGCATCCACTATCTTCCTCTTCATCTCTTCTTCTTTAAGCCAAGGAAACTGCTGGAATAGGGCCTCGTCGGAGACCCTGGTCGTCAGATAAAAGCTGGATTCAGGCCTTCCCAGGTCCTCCATTATCTGAAGGGCAAGGGTCGTCTTACCAGTTCCAGCAGGACCCTTTATCAGCAAGGATCGGCTTCCGTCCAGCCTGAAGAATCTTCTGATCTCATCCGGTATATGCAAATATTCTTTCATGTCACAACACCTCTCAGTTCTTTTGCTGCCTTTTTAATGGCATTAAGCACCTCATCCTCCTTCTTTTCACCGAATATCACGATTATGGCGTCATCATTTATTTCCTGCAGCATCATAAACGAATTTTTCCCTTCGGATATTATCTTCTGAGGAGAGGATTTTACCACATCTCTGTGTAATATCCTCGAAGCGCTCATTATAGCAGCCGAAAGCGTGGAAAAAAGATCTACGCTCTTTTTCTCCAGACCGAACCACGCTATGGGGAGTCCTCCACTCGAGGCTATCACGCATCCCTTTGCTCCGTGATTTTTCAGGTTTTTGAAGACTTCTTCGAAGGTTTTGCTTTTCAAGTGATCCCCCTTACCAGAGAGGAAAGACATAACTGATATTTAATTTTTCGGTAAAGCCTCAACATTGCTCCATATCTTTTTATCTCCCGCCCATATCCCCCCAATATGCGCATCCTCGTTCACATATGCTGTGCCCCATGTTTCACATATCCACATAAAGCCCTCATAGAGGAAGGACACGAAGTGCTCGGTCTATGGTATAACCCGAACATACATCCGTTTGAGGAGTACAGAAAAAGGTTGCAGACACTCCAGCGCTACCAGTTCCTTAAAAAAGCCGAAATAATCTACAGGGACGAATATCCTCTCGAAGAGTTCCTTGCGGGTATGGTTCACTGGACCGAAGAGGAAAAACCAAGATGCGAGTACTGCTACAGGCTTAGGCTTGAAAGGACCGCCAGGGAGGCAAAAGAGATGGGTTTCGAGGCTTTCACAACAACCCTCACACTTTCAAAGTACAAGCCAATAGCCCTTATAAAGAAAATAGGGGAAGAAATGGGTGAGAAATATGGCATCCCATATCTGCACAGGGATTTCAGGGTCGGCTGGAAGGAGTCGATAGAGATATCAAAGGAACTCGACCTTTACAGGCAGCCGTACTGCGGATGCATATTCAGCGAGAGGGACAGATATTGCAGGGAACTGGTATGGAATGAGAAATAGGAAAAATGGGTTTATCCTTCGTATTCATATCCTTTGACCTTTCTTATGACATCTATGGTGCTTCCGTCCCTGTACTCTATTATTCCCACTATCTTGTCCTCGAACTCAGGTTTCTCCGGTTTTCCGGTTATCGATACGGCCTCCTCGTAGAGTTCATCTATACTTCTTATCGGGAGATCGGTGCCTTCCAGTTTCTCCATCAGGTCCGTTCTCCTGGGATTTATGGCTATTCCAGCATCGGTGACCACCACATCTATGGTTTCTCCCGGTGTTGTCACATTGGTCACCTTATCGACAATTATGGGCAATCTGCCGCGATAAAGCGGTACTGTGACAAACGTGAGCTTCGAGCCAGCGGCGACATCACTGTGTCCTCCGGTGCCATGCAGCATCATGCCGTCCGAGTGTGTATTCACATTGACATTGAAATCCAGGTCGACCTCGGTGGCACCCAGGAATCCGGTGTCCACTCTGTTGACAATGGCGCCTCTAGTGTGCGGGTTCGCATACATGTAAGCGCTCACCTCCAAATGATTCGGATTGTTTCTCAGGGAATCCAGAGATGCCAGATCAAACGCCTGAGCGTCCAGTATCTTCCTGACCCTTCCTTTTTCGAGGATGTCTACCAAGAATTTCGTGGTTCCGCCCATGGCAAAGCTTGCCACCACATCCTCTTCCTCAAGGAGTTCGCCTAAGTATTTCACCACAGCAAGGGAGATTCCTCCCGCACCTGCCTGAAACGAAAAGCCATCCTTGACCAGACCGGAATGTCTGAGGACCTCTATGACATATCTGGCAATCTTCAATCTCGTGGGACTGCTGGTTATCTTCGTAGTGCCAGATTCTATTCCCTTCGGGTCTCCTATGGAATCCACTTCAACGACATAATCTACTCTGCTCTGGTCTATGCTAAGAGGCGTTGCCGGATAATCCACCAGATTGTCCGTGAGAACTATGACATGGCCCGCATACAGGGCATCGATCATGGAATAGCTTATGGGTCCGAACGCCGAAGGTCCGTACATTCCGTTGCAATTTCCGTAATCGTCAGCCATTGCCGCACCCACAAATGCAACATCCACATGCAGGTCATCCGCCTCAACCGCCCTCGTCCTTCCGCCGTGGCTCCTGAGGACAACAGGTGCCTTCAGCCCTCCGGCCGAGGCATACAGGCCCACAGGACCGTTTATGCTCCCCTCTATCCTTGTTATGACTCCGTTTTTGAGGTGTTCTATAATCGGTTCATGTACAGGGAAAAGTGCGACCTGCGCAAGCCTGAGGTCCTTAATTCCCATGGATGCTATGGTATCGACGACGAGATTTATCACTCCGTCCCCGTTTCTGAGGTGATGATGGAAAGATATGGTCATTCCGTGCTTCAGCCCGACCCTTCTTATTGCTTCCTCGAGAGAGGGTACGAGCTTCCTTTCATCCCGTCCGATGTGTTTTATCACAGGCGCGGCCCTTCTTTTATGGGGCAGGGTTTTGAAAGCTCCAGCAAACGGTATGAGTTTTCTGCCGGCGACCTCTTCGGGTATTTCTCTTCCGACTGCATTGAGAACCATTTCATTCCTCCTTTAGAACTCCCGCGGCTTTTGCAAGCGCGATTATCCGCTCCGCTCTCTTTGCCACAGGCTTATCTATCATCTTTCCGTCCAGTGATATGGCACCGGTTCCAGCCTTCTTTCCCTCTTCAAGTGCCTCTATGACCCTTTTCGCCCACCCTATCTCATCCTGAGACGGGGTGTATGCCGTGTGTATGACCTCTATCTGGGACGGATGTATCGCACTCCTACCGTCGAAACCCATCCTTCTGCTCCTTATGGTATCTTCGTAAAGCCCTTCGAGGTCATTGACATCCGAATAAACCGTGTCCAGAGCCTGAATTCCTGCAGCCTTTGCAGCTGCAACAAGCATTGACCTTGCAAACAGTGTCTCATACCCTTCCTTTGTCCTCTCACCGCCTATGTCTCTCGTGTAGTCCTCGGCACCGAAGGCAAGAGCGCTCACTCTCGGAGCTTTAGCAATCTCCGGGGCGTTGAGAATTCCCTGTGCAGACTCCAGCGTTGCTACTATCTCAATCTCTCCGAGCCGGTCCATTTTATCCTCGACACCCTGAAGAGCGTTGCACAATGTTTCCACATCCCTTGCGCTCTCCACCTTTGGCATTACTACAGCGCTCACCTTTTCATTGATTATCTCCAGGTCGTCCTCTCCTCCTTCACCTATGGGGTTTATCCTTATCATTATCTCGCTGTCCCCCAAATCCACATGTCGAAGAGCGTTTTTAACAAGAATTCTCGCCTCATCCTTGTTCTCGGGAGCAACCCCGTCTTCAAGGTCCAGAATTATGACATCCGGTCTGAAGACCTTTGCTGTCTGAATCATCCTTGGATTGTTTCCGGGGACGAACAACCTTGATCTCCGGAGCTTCAATCCTTCACCCCCGCCCCAATTATTGCGGCTTCGACCCTTGATTTCAGAACCCACGGAAGCGCTCCTCTTTCTGTGACCCTTATTTTGGCGCTCTTCACCCCGAACTCCTCGAGGACCTCTCTCACCTCTTTCTCGATGTTTCCCCTGACAAGGGCCGGAGCGGAGCACTTTATCTCGATCTCTATCCCGTCAGCTGGTTCTATTTCAACCAGTGCGTCATCTCTACCGTATTTTCCAGCGGATGCCGGCTGAACTATCTTCAAGGATATTCCTCCTTTACCCGAGGATTGAAAGGAAGTATATGAAGGGTTTGGAAAGAGATATGAAAAATCTAAAAATGCGGAAAATGTCAACAACTTTTAATAATTGTGATATTATTGGCTGAAAACAGAATTATAGAGGTCATCGTATGCAGGAGAAAAATAAAAGAGAAGTTTCCTTCGATAAGCGCTCTCTTATCGCCGGTTTCTTCGGAAATGTTCTGGAGTGGTATGACTTCACGGTCTACGGTTTCTTTGCGGTGATAATCGGAAGCCTGTTCTTTCCCGGCAGTGACAGCACCGTTTCCCTCATCGCCGCCTTCGGGGTCTTCGCAGCGGGATATCTCATGCGCCCTTTTGGCGGGATAATCTTCGGACACATCGGCGACAGATGCGGGAGAAAAAAGGCGCTGTTCCTCTCAATCTTAATGATGGCGATACCGACGACCCTCATCGGTCTGCTGCCCACGCATCAGCAGATAGGCTGGTATGCGGCGCTCATGCTCACGATACTGAGGCTACTTCAGGGTCTCTCCGTCGGCGGAGAATTCACCGGCTCCATATCATTCCTTGTGGAAAAAGCTCCCGAGGGCAAGAGGGGATACTACGGAAGCTGGACCACCTTCGGCGTCATGGGAGGAATGCTCCTCGGTTCGACTATAGCCGCAGTGGTGGCAAACATCCTGACACCGGAGCAGCTCTATGAATTCGGATGGAGAATCCCATTCCTCCTGGGCTCCATGATAGGTATAACAGGCCTCTATCTCAGAAAGGGCATGAAGGAAGGACAGCACTTCGAGAGGGTCAGGGAGAAAGGCATAAGTCACTCCCCTCTCAGAGAGTTCTGGAAAGAGCACAAAGTTGCTGCGGTAAAACTCATACTCATAAGCTGGGGTTTCGCAGTCTCTGTGTATCTGGTCCTGATATTTCTGCCGACATATCTCCACAAATTCAGGGGCATCCCTCTGGAAAGCGCTCTTTCCACCCACACAATAGCAATGATCGTGATGATGTTTCTGATACCTCTGATGGGCAGACTATCGGATAAAGTGGGCCGTAAGCCAGTTATGATGATAGGCATGGCCGGGTTCGTCATTTTGACGCTCCCTCTTTTCACCCTGCTTTTCGAAAACACTTTCCTGGCAATCCTATCGGCGATGCTAATATTCGTGGTAATAGAGGGAATGCTCCAGGCCGCTCTTCCGGCCCTGATGTCCGAGATGTTCCCCACTAAGATACGATATACGGGTCTTTCGGTCAGCTACAACATATCCCTTGCTCTCTTCGGAGGGACAGCACCCCTCATAGCCACATGGCTGATACATATTTCCGATAATGTCTGGATGCCGGCACTCTATCTTGTGATTTCCACAATGGTATCTCTCATAGCGCTGGCATTCATAAAGGAAACGGCCAAAGAAGCACTGAGATGAGCATCACGGCGGACGACTTATCTCACGTAGCAGATATCCGAGAGTCCATAAGAGTGAGGTTTCCGTGCTTGTAACGAAGCCGACCCTTCCCTCTATCTGGGAACCGATCTCTTCAACCACCTTCTCTATCTCATCGCCGTCAAGCCCGTGCATTATGACGAATTTACCATCTAACCACGAAGCATCTCCCACATAGGACGAGGGAGTTTTGAGTATCTCTGCAAGGGGCACTTCCCTCGCATACTCGGACACAGGATAAAGCGGAAAACCGATATCTCCGATACTTCGAACCTCTTCAGTGTCGAATCCTATCAGAAGTACGATCTTTCCGGGCACATCTCCGACGGAAAATCCCTCCTTTTCCCTGATCAGGCCGTTTTTTCCGTACTTTCCGGCGAGTTGCAGATATGCCAGTGTCATAACCGAGGTGCCCCACATCTTGATAACGGAGCTCAGGAAAAGCACAGGCAGGGCCAGTAACAGATATTCCGGCGGAATATACTGCGCCAGGGCCAGAGGCATACCTATGAAGCTCAGAACAAGTATGAGAACGAAGACCTCTATGACTCTTCCCCTAGTCAATTCCCAGCTTTCCGAAAGCCCGTCAATGGCTCCGACCTCGAAGATTACTATAGGATACATGTAGAATACCAGCCTTATGGCCACATATGCCGCAAGGATAACTGAGACGATCATGAACAGTCCGCAGCAAATCGGGATCAGGACGGATGTGAGGGCTATGAGAAGTGCTGCAAGTATGGCAATAAAATACAGAAATGAAGCGGCGAGAACATAAGGCAATCTGCGGAGTGCTCTTCCGAGAGCAACTTCCAGGGAGCTCTTTCCTTTCAGAGATTCGTAGGAAAACATAACAACTCCGGAGGATAAAAGGGTTGAGACCACAACAACCAGAAGGAGTGATATGAGGAATGCGGCGAGATAAGTAAGAAGTAGGCCAGTATCCATGATGGGAGCGCCGGTCTCCGCATTTATAGCGATGCTCTTCGCTATGGTCTCCGAATACACGGCGTTGAACACGTAAAAAATACTGGTTATTATAAAGTCCATGCTTGCAAAGAACAGCATGACCGGATTTTTCCTTAGGATTTCAAAGCCCTTTTTGAGTGAGAAACCTATGTCCATATTCTGCCTCGAATGATGTATAATCATTGCAATATTTAAAGGTTTCTTTCCTCCTTCTGAAAATGTATGTTCGCCCCATCACCCCACCCCAATAACGAAAGGCGCAATAATGAGAATCCGAGGGCCGTAAACACGGCTAGAGCAATAAAAAACACGGAAGTAAGGATTTGGGAAGAGGACATAGAGCGCCACAGCAGCATATATGTCAGGAGCCATGTTAGCATACCTATGGCAAAAGCAGAAGAGACGAGCAGATGAATATAGCCAATCCATTGAAAGCTGTTTTGTGCATAGAAACACAAGTTTTTGAAAGTCTCCCGGTTCTTATGGTACATCCATACGATAAAAAAATAACCATCATGACATAGAGGATAGAGAACACCGGATCACATCTGTTTTGTCACAGTCCGCAGGAATCCATTGCCGCCGTTCCTCTCTCCTCTCACATGAATCCATTGGAAAACGGAACTAAATGTGGTTGAAGGGGTATGTAGTTCTTGTAAGTGATGTTTTCCCATCCTCCGAATTGCTCGAGGGCACGGCATGGATGGGATAGTACGACCAGTAGAAATAACGATAGGGCCAGAACCAGCCAAATACTGGAACTCTGACAATTTCCATGGTATTGGCACTCTTGGGTCTCTCCTAAGCCGCAGGGCCAGAATTTCCCATGAACTCCGATATGCCCCCTACTTATAGGTTTTTTGAAAATATGTTGGAGAAGCGGAAACAAATCATCCAGTATATGCCATCCCGATGTAGGTTTTTATCATATTCCGTCAGACAGGGACAGATTTTGTGAAAATTCTTATATACACTGCAAGCCACCGTCATCTGTGGTATTATGGAAGATATGAAAAAAGCCGTAGAAGAGATACACGAC
Source organism: archaeon (assembly GCA_024278375.1). Taxonomy (GTDB): domain Archaea; phylum Thermoplasmatota; class Thermoplasmata; order WALJ01; family WALJ01; genus WALJ01. The sequence goes on from JAJRTH010000075.1 coordinate 32,630, forward strand.
AGCATAATGAACCTCAGTAAAGAATACCCTCAGGAGACCAATGCGTTTATGCAGCTTCTGAAGGCCACCGGAAAACCAAAAGCGCTCTCCACGAAGGATAAAGAGCTCATAGCGGTTGCTCTTTCCGTGGCTGCAAAATGTCACTGGTGCATAGGGTTCCATGTGAAAAACGCACTGGAAGCAGGTGCTACCCGGGAAGAGATAATCGAAGCATGCTTTGTGGCCGTGACAATGGCAGGCGGACCCGCGCTCATGTACATGCAGGTTGCCATAAAGGCCATAGAAGAGTTCCAGAAGAGCTAGAACCATGAATCAAGGGTCATCTGACCCGCCTTCTTTCTGGCATCGATGAGCCTGTTTACCGCCGATGCAACACGATTCTCAGAAAAATCCCTTTCACCGCATAGGTACTCCTTTATTCCGTCCGCGTCCGGCGGACCCCACTTAATCTCATAATCGTCGGTCACCTCAGGTTTCAAGAAAATCTCCCTTACCTTTTCGTAATTCGGGATTTCCAGGTTTTTCTCCCTAATGACACCCTCAAGTGTTCCGTGTTTCTGTATGAGTTTCAGCGCTTTTTTAGGCCCTATTCCCCTTATTCCCTCGTTAAAGTCCGTTCCAACCAGTATTGCCAAATCAACAAGCTGTTTTCTGGTTATACCAAGCCTTTTCAGGTTCTTTTCCGCATCTATCGTCTCCGGCTCTATGTTAACATATATTCTCTTCCTCGGGAGTTTTCTCCTGCCAGTGATTGTGAGGTTTCTTATCAGAGTGGGAACTCCGAAAAGTAGAGAATCATAGTCCTGGGATGCCGTGGCATTGACATCTCCCTTTGCGGTCATGTAGCTCGCCTGCGCCTCACCTTCGGAAGGAGCCTGAAGATAAGGTATTCCCATGAGCCCGAGGAGTTTTTTCGCCTCATCTACCATCTCCCACGTCAGCCTGGATGTGGCCTGCGCCTTCATCCTCGCTGTTTCCAGGTCGCCTACCTCGAGAGCCTTCTTGTATTCCTCTTTCGCCTTCTCCTTTATGGCCTTTCTCTGTGCTATGGTATTGTTCTTGAGTTCGTCGGGTTTCCCATCGAAGACATAGACAGGTTTTATCCCGGCTTCCACGAGATTCGCGGTTCTGTACAGTATGCCGGATAGATGCGATGTGACCCTTCCGAGCCTGTCGACCAGAGGAGTGCCGTCGGGCTGCCTTATTATGGAAAGAAACTGGTAAATCGTATTGTAGGCATCTATGGCCACTATCCATCCGTTGAAATCCCTTAGCTTTCTCGGTTCAGCCTCGATGATGCCTGAGAGGTTCACGCCCATGGCCCAGAATCAAAACGAGAATTAATAGTTTTGTCTGAAAAGAGGAGAGTAAGGGGATTAGTTTTTCCTTCTGTACGCATACATCAGTCCGGCCATTGAGATGGCTGCTATAGCAGCCACTGCCTCAAAACCGGGAAGTCCACCGCTGCTGGAAACGCTACTTCCAGAACTACCGTACTTATACTCAGTAAGTCCCATGCTCATCTGGGGTTCTCCTTCCGATAGTATCTCCATTTTCACAGGTATGCCGTCTTCAGTAACGTAGATGTACATATCTCCTTCACTGTCCTCAAAGCTCATTCCAGATATCTTTATCTTCAATGTTTCGAAGGAGCCCGCTTTAACGCTAACCTGCTCCTCGGATACAGCCTCATATCGGACAGTTGTTTGCTGTGTGGTATTGCTCTCTTGCTTCTGCCACCGATCACCTAGTGCACTGTTCTTCGTCATCGTAATGGTATGTATCTCAAGGGTGGTCTGTGTCTCCCATGATTTCCCCGCCGTAATGGGCAGGTCATACTCGGAAACGGGTGGAGAATATTTTTGCTCGCTTGTGCTCACGCTTACTTGATTGATGGTCTGTCCCAGCATTGTCATATTCATGTATATATGCTGCGAAGATTCCGTTTTTACCTCCGCAGAGTCCGAGATTCTTGACCAGCTTTTCTGGGACATTATCATATGCACATCTGCCGTGAACTCCATTCCTGCGGATTCTCCCGTTATCTCAAACGTCATATCCATGTCCAACACACCCAATATGCATTCGTAGGGTTCGCCGTCTACAGTCACAGTTTCCGTTTTTGTGTATCTGAGTTCTGCAAAAGCATCTCCTGCATTTAAAGACACATTTCCACCGAACTGCGAAGAAAACGTCTCTATCATCTTCTCCGCATCCAGATCGTATTTGAAGTAGTCGCCGACAGAGTAGTTTGGATACTTGTTTATCTCAACCGTTGCGCTCACAATGCCCATAAATGGCACTGTCCCCAGAATAAGGACGAATGCCAATACTCCCAGGATGTATTTCCCTTGACTTTTCATAATATCACGAAAAAGCCAATAATGATTCCGTATTTAAAATTTCTGGTACCATTTTCATACTTCTCTCATCTTTCTCTCAAGAACCTGCATTTTCTTGAAACTGTTCAACCTGAGATAGAACTTCGCCGCATCAAGGAGAGCATCCTCCGGAACAAGACCTACGATTTCTCCTTCGACGACGTTCACCCCAAACCTCGAAGCCTCTGATTTTATCATCTCAAAGACCCTATGTACGGGAGTTTTCTTGTAATTCGTGAGGTTCATGGAAACCTGAACAAGCCCTCTTTCCTTTATCTCGAATCCCATTGCTTTAACGAACCTCAGACCTCCGCTGGAGTGCCTCACGGCCTTGGCAATGGCCTTCGCAATCTTTATATTTTCTGTTCCGAGATAGACATTGAATGCGACCAGAGGCATCCTGGCACCTACTGCGGTGGCACCGGCTTTACCCATCTTTTCGGGACCGAAATCAGGTTTCTTGGCCGGATTCTTCCCGATTTCCTCTTTAAGTCCTTCGTATTCTCCCCTGCGCACCTCCGCGAGATTAGTCCGGTCAGGCCTTGTGGCGGCCTCTTCATAGAGATATACAGGGATATCGAGTTCGTTCCCTATGCGCTCTCCGACTTCTCTTGCAATCTCGACGCACTCCTCCATCTTCACATCAGAAATCGGGATGAAGGGAATGACATCGGTGGCACCCATTCTGGGATGCTCCCCCTTGTGTTGGTCCATATCGATAAGTTCAGCCGCCTTTTCCGCGGCTCTGAAAGCAGCCTCCTTCACGGCCTCCGGCTCGCCTATGAAAGTAACGACCGAGCGGTTGTGGTCCGCGTCCATCTCCATGTCCAGCAGTTTCACTCCTTCCACGGACTTTATTTCGTCCAGTATCGCATCTATGACCTCTTTTCTCCTTCCTTCGCTGAAGTTCGGCACACATTCTACGAGTTTCATTTCATCACCTCAATCTATCGGTTCTCCTCTTTCCGCCTTTCTCAATATGGAAATCAGTTTGATCCTTTCCTTTCTAGCAAAATCCTTACCTTTGATGTCTGTCGATATGCTGACAAGTTTCTCTATGAAGTTTTCCAGGTCTTTGACCGTTGGTCTGTGAAAGTCCATGCCAACGGCTTCCACCTGCTTTCTGACCATGGGCATGGCGTAATCGAAGCCGCCGTGGTCCTCGCAGAAAGTGGCTATTATTGCATCCAGGGCATCAACAAGCGGATTTACCATCTTTTCACCCCATTCTATCTATTATTTTCCTCGCAAGGTTAAGGAAGGCCTCTTCCACATACTCGCCTGTCTTTGCGCTCGTCATATAGTATTCAGTTCCGTATTTCTCGGCATAAGACCTTATATCGGCATCGGAAATCTGTTTCTCAGGGAGGTCGTTCTTGTTCCCGAGGAATATTATGGGGACCTCTCCCGCAACACCGAAAAGATTTTCCGGCCAGAAATCGAATCCCTCCAGAGTCTCCTTTCTGGAAAGATCGCATACCACGAGTGCCCCCTGAGTGCCTTTGAAAGCCGTCATCTGTATCCTTTTGAACTCATGTTCTCCCATCAGATCCCATATAAGCATGGTGACCGCTTTATCCTCAATATTGACGACCTTCTTCGAGACCTTGGTTCCCAGAGTGCCTATGTATTTATCGGAATAAACGTCATAGACATACTTCCTTATCAGGCTGGTCTTACCCACGGCGGGGTTTCCAAGCAGACATATCTTCACCTTCACTTCCTTCATCTTCGTCACCTACTCCTGGAGGAGCGCTCTTCTGGGACACGCCTTCACCTTGCAGAACGCACACGCTAGCTTGTTCCTGTCCTGCTCAGATGTGTGGAGGGTTATATCTTTTACTGTTGGCAGCTCCTTTATCTCTTTCAGGATGTTGAGAGGCACGGGTTTAGTCAGCACGATGTATATCTTTCCCTCAGAGAGGAGAGGTTCTTCGCCGATGACCTGCCTGACATGACACTCCTTTTTGCTCAGTACATCGAGGACCTCTCGGAGGGCACAGGACAGTTTATTCATCTCCATGTCGAATTCGAGGACATCCCATCCCACTATCGGTCCGACCCTCCTGAGGTTCGCCATAGGTTCTATCCTCTCGAATATTGATTTCAGTGCGTAGTTCTTCTCTATGAAGTCTATTGTGTAGTAGACTATTTTCCGGTTCACACCGGCGGCTCTTGCTATGCTGCTGACAGGAATTTCCACATCTCCAGCGAATATCTTACCGTTCCTTATTGAAAAGCCGCTCTTGAAGATTATCTCGGCAACCTTCTTTCTTGCCGGATAGTCCTGGAAATAGGCGTCTATAATAAGGGTCATAAGGGTAAATAAGCTTTAGTATATATAGATGTCCCTCATAACCCGATAATGAGGATTAAATGCCCTCCTTTTTTCTAATTTATAATCTTCCAACCTCTTCCACGTCCATAGAGCATAGATAAAGAACAGGACGCTAATTATCAAACAAATTCTAGAGTATCCGATAAGATACAGCAATCCAGCAAATCCATCATGATACAATTCCGCCAAGATATAATTCTTTAAAAGCGTGATTGGAGAAGACAAATCTAAGTCTATGATAAGGGCTATTAATCCTAAAATTGCTGCTATCGCTATGTTCTTCGTCAATTTTTGAGGTCGAACTCCAAATTCCACATCACTGTCATCTAAAATCTCGTAATCAGGTTCTTGTTCGAAATCCACAACATATGCTTTCTTTTTTCTCAACTTCCCCTTTCCCGTCCTCCTTTCTTCTTCATTATACAAATTTTCTAAAATTTTAATTTTTTCCTGTTTTTGTATGGATTCCTCCAGTTCTCTACTGAGTTTTTTCTTTTTTATTGCGGGTCCTTCCAATTCTTTTTTATCCATTGTTCGTTTAGTATACTTTTATATCTTTAAGTTTTTCGTACAATTGTACTGTGCGATTGATTCCATACAAAAAATTGCGAGCGTACAGGACATAGAAAACCAAAAGCGGGCTTGGAGGGATTCGAACCCTCGGCCGAGCGGTTAAGAGCCGCTCGCTCTACCTAGCTGAGCTACAAGCCCACGAGTCTGCGTAAATCGATTGTGCATATATTCTTTACGATTTGCGGCTTGAGGTCAAAACTTTTTAAGTATAAAGATATGGCGGTTCATGCCCGCATACACTGAGAACATCACGCTGGAGACGGAAGGAGAGATTCACATAATTGACATCACGGGACAGGTCCAGAAGGTCGTGGAGCGCTCCTCCATAAGTGACGGTATGGTCCTGGTCTTTGTTCCCGGCTCGACCGGAGCGATAACGACCATCGAGTACGAGCCCGGCCTGCTGGGAGACCTCCCGAAAGCCCTCGAAAGGCTTTTTCCGAGAGGCATCAGATACGAGCACCACGAAAGATGGCACGACGGCAACGGGCATTCTCATGTGAGGGCCTCATTCCTGAAGCCGGGTATGTGCGTACCGATAACGGATGGGCATCTCGAGCTCGGCACATGGCAGCAGATAGTCTTCGTGGAACTTGATGTCAGACCCAGAAACAGGAAAATAGTCGTGAAGGTGGTGGGAGAATGAACGATAGTTCATTCGACACCTCGTTTGGAAAAATCCATGGAGTGGAGGAGGTGGGAAAATGAGACCGAAAACGGGGATAATAAGCGGTTCAGGGGCCTATGAACTCGGGGCGAACGTTCTCGAAGAATGTGAAGCAGAAACACCGTACGGAAGACCGTCTTCCAAAATCCAGATAGTGGAAGCAGGGAAGAACAGGGCAGCGTTCATAAGAAGACACGGGCCCGAGCATACCATTCCGCCGCACAGAATAAACCACAGGGCGAACATATACGCGCTCCATTCTCTCGGTGTTGAAAATATCATATCGATAGGTTCCGTGGGGAGCCTCAAAGAGTGGATTAAGCCGCCCGCAGTCGTAATTCCGGAAGATTACATCAGTCCTTTCAGGGTCGATACATTTTTCGACGATAGAGTGGAGCACATAACGCCGGGATTCAGTGAGGAGCTCAGGAATTCGCTGAAGGAGAGCGCTCTCTCGCTGGATATGGAGGTACATTTCGGCGGTGTTTATCTCCAGACACTTGGACCAAGGCTGGAAACAAAGGCGGAGATACGCATGTATTCCAGATTTGCCGATATTGTCGGAATGACCGTGGGAAGTGAGGGCACATTATCGCAGGAACTGGGCATCAAATTCGCTGCGATATGCTCGGTTGACAACTATGCCCATGGAATAGGTGGGGTGATTCCAGATTTTCAGGAGATACTGAAAAGAGCGAAAGCAAACCAGGAAAAAACCAAGGCAATAGTCCTGAATTTCCTTGAAAAATATCAGTAAAGAATCTTAGGTAGGGATTGGGGAAACAATGCTCATTTACTCTGGACTTTTTGTCGAATAGAAAAACCGTGGCAAAGAATGGACCGAGCGGGATTTGAACCCGCGGCCTCCACGTTGCAAGCGTGGCGATCTTCCGAGCTGATCTATCGGCCCAATACGATTGTTAAGAATGTTGGAGAGATTGCAAGCGTGGCGATGAGCAACGATAGTTGCGAACATGTCTCTTGAGGATAAGAGAGCATGTCTTCAGAGCTGATCTATCGGCCCATTTTGATATTGGACCGATGAGAAGCAGAATTAGTGGGCCCGTCCGGATTTGAACCGGAGACCTCCGCCGTGTCAAGGCGACGTCATAACCAACTAGACCACGGGCCCAAGCGGTTTTAGCATATCCGTGGCCATCGGGTGCGGCACTTTCATGAGGAATTTTCGTAAGCAACTAGACCACGGGCAATTGTGTCCCGGCAGGCTCGATTAAAGCCTTTTTATTTCAAAGTTTCGGTTCTGCTTCACATCCTCTCCAGAGTACCTATCCCGAGCGCATCCATGCCCTCTTTCATAACCTTTCCGAACGCCTCTACGAGAGTCAATCTTGAACTTCTGGCAGGCTCTTCGGCGTCAATTACCCTGTGATCCCTGTAAAAGGCATTGAAAAGGGATGACAACTCTCTCAGGTACTGGGCAACTGTGTGCGCTCTTCTTTTATCGGCTGATCTCTCTATAATGTCAGGGAACTCTGCCAGTTTCATTACGAGATCAAATTCCCCGTTTTCCGTGAATTTGTGGTTGTGGTCAAATTCTCCTGCTTTTCTGAGTATGCTCGAGGCTCTTGCATAGGAATACTGGATGAACGGAGCGCTGTCTCCATCGAAATTGAGCGCATCTTCCCATCTGAAGACTATCTGTTTCTCCGCCTGTACCTTCACTATGTTATATCTTATCGCAGAGGCTCCGATGGTCTCGGCTATTTCCCTCATCTCCTCCTCGCTCAGGTCGTCCCTTCTCTTTCGCACCTCTTCGTATGCCCTTTCGACCGTCTCGTTAATCAGGTCATCGAGATATACCACCGTGCCTTTTCTTGTGCTCATCTTCCCTTCGGGGAGGGAAACAAATGCATAGAAGATGACCTCCGGGGTCTTGTATCCGAGTATTTCAAGTATTATCGAGACTGCCTTGGACTGGAGTTTGTGGTCCTCACCCAGTATATCTATTAGTCTGTCCGCCCTTTTGAGCTTATCAATGTGGTAGGCAACATCTCTTGTCGTGTAGAGGGTCGTGCCGTCTGAACGGGTTATGAAAAACCTCGTGTCCTTTCCTTTTACGCCGTAATCGGCAAGGTCGATGTAAAGAGCTCCCCCCTCCTCACGTAGTGCTCCTTTTTCTCCGAGCGATTTCACAACTTCTTTCACCTTTCCCGAGAAGACTATATCAGATTCGTATGCCAGATTGTCTATCTCTATTCCGAGCCTTCTGAGACTCTCCAGTATGCCGCACATCATTTCATTTACTGTATCCCGCACCTTTTCTTTTATCTCCGGGTCCCCGTTTTCATATCTTCTTATCCACTCCGAAACGCTCTCTTTGACGGATTCGTCTCTTTCCATGAGTTCGTTTACCTTCTGATAGTGTCTCACGTAGACATAATCGGCTCTCTCTCCATTTTTTGCCTTTCCGAAGCGCTCCACACCCCATGCTACCATCACGGCCTGTCTTCCGATATCGTCCACATAGTACTCCGTCTCGACGTCGTATCCTGCTTTTCTCAGTATTCTTGCGAGAGTGTCTCCGATTATCGGGTTCCTCGCCCTCCCGACATGCAGCGGTCCCGTGGGGTTCGCGCTCGTATGTTCCAGGAGTATCTTTATTCCTTTCTTCTCACCTCTGCCATAGTCCTCGTTATCTATGATCTCTTTGACGACAAAAGCCGAGAATTCTCTTTGGTCTATGAAGAAATTGAGATATGGACCGTAAGCCCTGGCCTCTGCGATGTATTCGACCGGTTTGAACGATGATTCGAGAGATTTTGCCACATCCACAGGGCCCATGTTGGCATATTTTGCCATCTGGAAACACGGCATCGCAAGGAAACCTTTTCCCTCAGGCGCTCTCTGGAAATCGACACTTTCGGTGAAATTTATGGATTTAAGCCCTTCTTCGATGGAGAGGAGCGCATTTCTCCGTAGCACTTCCATCGGATTCATTCAGAACCTCCGTCCGTTTTTTCCCTAGGCTCCTTTTCCTCATAGTATATGCTCATTTCTGCAATCTTTATGTCCATTCTCCTGCGCTCCAGATAGTGATAAACCGTAGAATGCTCGCTTCCGCTAAGAAGCATGGTTATCGCATTTCTGGCTATGTCTATCTCCAGAAAATCCCCGATTATGCTCACTGTGTTCCCGTAAACAGAGACATCGGCACCGCTGAGCTCCTCTATTAGTCTGCGGGTCTTGCCTCGAGTACCTATCAGCCTCCCCCTAACTCTTCTAACAGAGTTCTTCTTTTTTCCGGCAAATTCCCTTATGTCTATGACTTCGAGAAAAACATCATCGTCAACCAGCCTCATGGCTTTCTCTGGGGAAAAGCCTCTTCCAACGGCCCGGACTATGTTAAAGGCCTTGAGACCCCCCATCGGATCTTCCGCCTCCGATTCGTCTATGCTTATGTCCCCGTCTTTGGAGTCTATGTAAAGATGAACACCCGTCCTTTCTTAAATCTCCTTTTTTACGGAGCCTTTCCTGCCTATGACGACAGCAAGCCTCTCCTTGGGAACCTTTATGTAATGCATTAACCCCTCACCTCCCTCAGGATCTTATCTTTATCTGTCTCTACTCCAAGCTTTCCGAAGTACCTTGCCACGTTTTTCGCATCCCTTACGAGCAGCTCCTCTGCCGAAGGATGTTTAAGATGCACCGCCTGAGCGACATCTATGAGCACGAACTCATCTCCGTTGAGCAATATATTGTATTCACTTATGTCCCCGTGCACCAGTCTAGCCTCTTTATAGGTTTTTCTCATGGAATCCACGGTGAAACGATAGGCTTCTTCCGGGTCGAAGTCCGAGTCTTTAAGAAGGGGGGCGGGCCTCTCCTGCGTTCCTATGTATTCCATGACCAGCACATTGTTTCTCTGGACTATTGGCCTAGGAACTCTCACACCAGCCGCAATCATCCTTTCCAGATTGTTGAACTCCTTGCCGGCCCACCTGTACACCAGCTTTCTCCTGTCCTTCGTTACCCCCCTGAACCTCGGGTCACCCTGGATGTAGAGCGCCATTTTCCTGAAATTGCTCGTTGCGATGCGGTATATCTTTATCGCTATGTTGTTTCCCTTTTTATCGATACCTCTGAACACATTTCCCTCCTTGCCAGTGGATATCGGAAAATCCACAATATCTATGTAGCCGCGGGACATGAGGGCATATATCGCCATTATAGTCGAATCGTCGAAAACCTCTGAGAATGTCTTCCTGTACTCACTATCGTGCTCCACTCTTTTGGCATGTGATATCCTCGACTCAACGTAGTTTATCGCCTCTTCTTTCTTCATGTCTTAAAACACATCTAAAACGGAGGGTATATATCCCTTTCTTTTCATTGCATTTGCCTGTGTCTGATTGTATCTATATAGTATGTCTGCTTTTTCTGGCTGAAAATCCCAGGGTTTTACTATTAGAAGATCTCCTTCTTTGACCCACATCCTTTTCCTGTGTTTTCCTTTTATCCTCCCCATCCTCGAGATTCCGTCCTCACAAACAACTTCTATATGGGAGGCACCGTGCAGCTTGTTGGCTATTGCCAGCAGCTCGCCTTTTTTCCTGTTTGGAAGGGGAAATCGGACATATGTTTCCATTTCGTTTCCGTTTTGTTGCGTCACAATTATCCAGCATATGTTGTTATTCGGGTATATATAGATTTCCATGAGACCTTTTCAGAATCTCTATTCGTTTGATGTGGAATGCGATGCATCCGAGAGGAAATTCTCTACATCCTTTCTGGGATGCTCGGTTTTTCTCATATCTATCCGGTCTATCAGCTGAACGGCTCTTCTGTCCAGTATAACAGCAACTCCTCTGTCTTTTTCCGTCCTTATGAGCCGGCCTATGGTCTGTAAAAGCTTCCTTATTGTCGGCGCTCTAACCGTATATTCCCAGCCTTTTCCGAACTTAATGTCATAATAGCGTTCCATTGCTCTCTGTTTTGCTGTTGGTTTTGGATATGGCAAGCCGATTATGACCACAACTTCCAGAGAGTCCTCGGGAAAGTCTATACCCTCGCTTATCCTTCCACCCATCACCGCCATCAGAACACTGTCCCGGTCAGTCCTGAAGCGCTCCACCTTTGCCATGATATCCGGTGTCGACTCGCCCCTTTTCTCTGTATGAACCTTTTTTCCTGTCGAAGCCAGGCGCATATGCCACCCGTCTTCCAGAAACCTGTCCATCATCGAAAAGCTGGGAAAGAAAACAGCGACATTCCTTCCCCGGAGAGAGGCGATTTCCAGGGAAAGCTCCTCCAGAACGGATACGTTTGCACTGTTCTTCCTCATCTCCTCATACCTTGTTGTTGCCGCAGGACTATACAGAATAAGCCGATTCTCTGCCGGAAAGGGAGATTTCACCCTCATTATCTCCGTGTCGAACGACAGACCTATGGTATCTCGGTACTCCTCCATCGGTTCGAGGGTTCCCGACATATGGACACTGGCGTGTGCGAGATTCAGAACGTCTGTGGCCAGAGATGCATCCATGCAGTATGCCTCGAGCCTCGGGTTTTTCCCTCCTTTTATGAGCTTTATATATTCGTTCGCCTCCAGATGTGTCCAGAAGGATATGAAATCGCCGAGGACATAGATGTATGACCTCGGGAGCTTCCCTTCCTCCTTCCTCTTCTCCCTTATTATATCCCCGAAGTTCATCAGGTTGGATGCCATGAGGTCTATCTTTCTAGAATTTATCTTCAGTTCTGACATGAGTTCCTCCTCGAATGCTCCCGGAGGGATGAAGGAGTCCTCCTCGCCTTTCGGGATGTACTCTTCGGTCATGGCACTTATGATGTTCTTTACGATATCTATCACATCCGCCACGCTCGTACCGTCGAGAACCTCCGGGTCTCCGAAGCGTTTCACCTCACCGTAAGCATTGGAAAGGCTCCTTATGCTCAGGTCCGCGGATATCAGTTCCCTTGCGAACTCTGGGAGGTTATGTGCCTCGTCCACTATGACTATCAGGTCTTTTATTGAGACCGCCATCCAGGAAAGAAGGGCCCTCCGTATGTTGGGATTGAAGAAGTAGATGTACGGTGCGGAAACGAGGATGGCTCCATTCATAAGCTCCTTATTTGCTTCATATGGACATATTCTTTCCTCCAGGCAGAATTTCACGAACTCTCCTGCTGTAGGGGTCTCGTCGGCAACCCATCTCCTTAGCTCTTTTATGTCGTATTCGACAGTCTCTGCGTAGTAGGGACAGGCCTCATCCTCGCCTTTGAGCACCCTTCTCTTCCGCTCGGAACAGAGCTTTGCCAGCTCTTCCGCAGTCCCCTTTTTAAGATCGTCATCCTTCATCGCGAGAGGGCACATGTTCGCCCTTCCCTGGAGAACTATGCCGTATATCGCCGATTTGTTGACCTTCTTTATTTCTCTGAGTTCTGCCATTACCTGGTCCTGCTGGCTGTTTGTTCTTGTTAAGTACAGGACCTTCTTACCGTTATTTATTGCATATTCGAGAGATGGATGGAGAGCGCTCACCGTCTTTCCCGTGCCTGTTCCAGCCTCGGCTATCAGGTGTCTTTCCTCAGATATCGTCCGGTATATGGTTTCCATGAACTCTTTCTGGCCTTCTCTCGGCTCGTACGGGAATTCCACGGTTGAAAAGGAGAGGAGGTATTAATAAAGGTTTGAGAGGGTCGGGTGAAAGTATGGTTTTTGAAAATGCATATGGCATATCTGTCCGCCAAAACTTTTTAAACCCCTTCAAATTGAGCACCATGCCAAATCATAGGCTCACGGAGGAAAAAAGATGATCGAGGCCACTCTGGCCGTGAAAATGACGGAGAGCTGGATAAGGGACATCCTTTTGAAGTATCCTGTGACCATAAAGTTTCTCGGCTGGCTGCCTTCTGGAAATAGTGAGGGTGGAAAGAGCCTTATCGAGATAAGGGGTCCCGAGGACACAATTGTTGATGTTTCGGAATCTCTCAAAGATAACCCCTTCATCTGTAATATACAGGTCTCAAAGGTGGGAAAGGGGAGCATGCTTGGAACCGTGGAGCTCAATAAATGCGCCATATGTAAGGCGATTCCCGATACGGACTGTTTTCTCACTCACGGAGTCACCACGGAAGACGGTGCTCTTCTTCTCAGAGTAATGGCTGGTGAGAGGAAGAATCTCAGGCAGTTCATCACTAAACTGGAGGATGATGGCTGCGAGGTTCGGATAATATCCCTCAGAGACCCGGAAAAAGAGGACCTGCTCACCGAGAGGCAGGAGGAAATCCTAAGAACAGCATATGAGATGGGCTATTTCGAATATCCAAAGAGGGTTAACATAAAGACCCTGGCCGAGAGGCTGGGAATGTCCATATCCACTCTCTCGGAGATGCTGAGAAAAAGCGAAAAAAAGGTGCTGGAATACTATTTTTCAGCAAAATGATGTATTTCCGCGCTTATCTGTTCTTCTATCTCTATAACTGCAAAATTTCCGTTCTTCACCGGTCCGGGATTTACAAACAGAATGCCGCCATGTTCCTCGATGCCGGGAGACTCGTGTATGTGTCCGAAAAGAGCCATTCTCGGCCTGTGTTTTTCGATTATTTTTCTTATGGATTCGCTGCCTCCTCTGTGGCCGAACATCGTTTTGTCAAGGATCCCGAAGGGTGGTGTATGAGTCACCAGAATATCCGTACCCGGGGCAATTGCATCCAGAATCGTGTATATGTTCTTCTCCGAATATGTGAAAAGCGTTGAAAAGGGCAACGGATTGGATGCGCCGAGACCTGCGAAGACAACACCCTCTATTTCCGCCCTTTTACCGTGTATATCAACGGTTTCGGTTTCTTCGAATATATCAACGATGTCCGGAAGGTCACAGTTTCCGGGAACCGCCGCTTTTTTGCCCGGTATTTTCGAAAGTATCCTTTTCGCATCGTCTTTCGTCCCGAAATGCGTTATATCACCGGAAATTACCGTCAGATCGGGGCCAATCTCCCTTATCTCTCCGGCTAAAACCCGAACGGCTTTCATCGAAGCGTGGATATCCGAGACGGCGACCATCTTCATGCTCAGAAGAACTTATAGAGGGTTTTAAACCTTGTCTCCTCGTTGTCGAAAAGGGATTCCATATTTCTCGCCAGAATCTCGACCCTCTGTGCCATATACGGAGATATTCTGTATTTGGTGGCCAGTCTCCTAGTTATCTTCACATATTTCTCCACACTGCTCTGATGCACCGTCAGAACGAGCTTTCCACCGCATTTTTCGCATTTTCCGTACAGAGGGACCCTCCTGTACTTCGTTCCGCAGGTCGTGCATCTGACCGTCTGGGTTGCGAACGCCCTCATGTTTCCCATTATGTCCCTTATGAAATGACTGGAGATTATCTTCTCGGCCACGTATTTCTCGTCAACAGCGTCTATCTTCTCCGCAAGATTCATCTGGCCGTTTATTTTGTCTTCCATGGATTTCAGAACCGTGTATTTCGATTTTATCGGACCTTCGGAGATGTCCGTGGTATCGTGGGTAAAATCGAGATTCTCATACTGTTCTTCCCTCCCAATCCTCTTTTTGACATGATCTATGAGGTTCGTAACATCCTTGGGATTGACATACTCCATCGTTGCCCTGTAGAATTCCAGCGGATAGCGCTCCATGACATCCACATTGTGCGCCTCCTTGTCTATCTCCGCAGGCTTTATCTTCGTCGTGAGAACAAGGGGGGCGTCCATCAATCCGCCGCGGGTCGAGGGCAGAAAAGACCGTTAAAAGTTTATCAGACCGTCGAGAAGCAGCATTATGCAGTCTTCGTCGCCGTCGCAGTTCCTTCTCTTTGCCGTGTGGAAATACGGATGAGCCAGCCCTATGTTCGCTCTGGTGTAGCCTATTATTCTGGCCAGAACCCCTCCCGATGTATGTGGTGCGAGCCCCATGACAAGATGACCTATGAGGTCCTCAGGGCTCTCGGCATTGTAAAAGCGCGGGAGGCCGTATATCTTTTCCAGCTCGTCGTCCACGAATTTCGAGACCTTCAGCAGATATTCGCCGGCTTTTCTCGAGGGTATTATGTCCTGCGGCAGCAGTTCCAAGAGCTGGTTCTCGTCCACAAGTTCCTTACCCTCGACATCTTCGGTGTATCCCAGTCTCCGTGCCGTTTCCACGCCTATCCCTATCTCTCTGGGTCTGAAATGCGTCAGCGGGACATCGGTCATGTCGAACCTGCATGTGCCGTCCTTGAAAACGAAAATCCCGTGTTTCGCCCTCAAAATGCCCTTTTCAAGTATTTCGGGCGTCTTTTCCCTGGAGATCATACCTTTGACGCCTTTTATATCCGGAATCCTTTCTCCGAGCTTTTCGGCCGCTTCCGCCAGAAGTTCCTTTATCGGCATATCCTGCTCACGCGCTCTGCCATCAAATACGGTGGGTCCGCCGCAAATGGGACAGTAAGGAAGTATGGTCCTCTTTTCGCATTCGCTGTTCGTGCATTTTCTTATACCGACCTCCACCTTTATCCTGCCTTTTCTGGCGGCTTCTTTTATCAGCCTCTGGTTTCCTCCGAATCCGCCTATGGGGAAGAGTATGTGTGGTGCCGGGTCCATCTTACGTTCCTTCGCCTTTTCCGGTCTCCCCATCCTTGCCCCAATTCTCGTCGGTGCCTTCGCCATTATCTTTATTCCGGAGAGTTCCGATACGAGAGAAAGAGCATCTTCCGATTCAGGAAGTTTTTCCGCATTGAACCCCTCCTTCGAGGGTTTCAATCCAAGTGTGTATGCGAGCGCTCTCCCCTTCCCTATGATGTATGTGCCATCTCTTGATTTATGGAGAGCTCCCAGTTTTATAAGGATTTCCTTTATATCTGCATTTTCTGGAATTTTCAG
Organism: archaeon; assembly: GCA_024278375.1. Lineage (GTDB taxonomy): Archaea > Thermoplasmatota > Thermoplasmata > WALJ01 > WALJ01 > WALJ01. Next base: position 48,432 of record JAJRTH010000075.1, read on the forward strand.
CCCCTCGCCCTCAAGTTCTCCTTTTTCTGCTATGTACTCCCTGAGTTTTCCTATCTCTCGGGGTTCCATATCGTGCCAGAAGAAATTGAAGCTCGGATGCAGAGGAACACCGTATTTTTTTGAGAATTCGAATGCTTCGTCCGCGCTCCAATTCGCGTGCCCCTCCGGAATTTTCCCGTATTTTTCCTTGGCCTCGAGTTCCCACCATTCCACGGAAAACGATGCTGGCATTAGCGGATGGTTGTTCTCGAGGAACTCGCCGAACGGAATTAGTATCTCACCGATATCAGCTATTCTTTTCACATCTTTTCTGAGACCTTTCATCTCCTCGCCGCTGTTTATCTGCACAAAATCCCCGTTCTTGAGGAGTACCATCGGCCCCTCTATGGTATCGCAGGGGGTAATCACTCCCGCTTTGCCGGGTCTTTCTATCTTTATCTGTGTGCCCAGGGCGGTAAAATCGTCCAGAACATACATGGTCGCTGGATTCACCGCTATTGCCGCTATGCCTGTGGTTCTGCCCCTCCCGTATCTCAGTCTGAAACCTCCTTTTTTGCTCGGGTCGGCCAGTACGGGTCTGCCTGCGAGAACCTCCTTGATGAACTTGTAGTTCGGACCTATGGCATTTCCCTCCTTGGATTTTCCCTTGCCGTGCTTGTCTATGAACTCTCCTATGAAATCCCAGCCATCGATTTTCAGGGAATCCACATACTTCTTTATCTTGCTCGCTTTCAGGCACATGCCCTCTGCGATAACCAGACATGCACCCCCTCTGAGCCTGTTGGTCTCCACCCTCTGAAGATTTCTGTAACCTGAAACCTCCTCCTCTTCCGTACCCTCACCGTCTATGCATATCGGACAGTTCCTCACAATGAGCTCTATCTCCTCCGGACTCGGTTTGTACTGAAGATGTTGTGCCCTCTCATAGAGAGGTATCTCTTCCTTGTATCTCTCAATCTCCTCATCTCTCGGCTTGTATCTGTCTATTCCGAACTCCCTTCTTACGACATCTCCTATGAGAACGCTCATGGCCTGTCCGGTTCCTCCGGCTGACCTTATGGGGCCAGCGAAGTATATGGAAAGATATCTCGTGCCGTCATCGTTCTCCTTTGTCCGGACACCCACTATCCCCTCCAGAGGCGCGACGAGTATGCCTTCGGTGAGCACCGCCAGCCCGAGTCTTATGGCGGTGTCTATGGCCTCTTCCATGCTGACGGTCTTTCTGAGCCTTTTTGCGGTTCTTTTCGCCATCTCGATGGCTATGAGCTCCCTGTTGTCCACCTCTTCGTTAAGCTTTCTTATCTCCTCAGCGACTCCCTCCACGGGATAACCCTGCTGGAGAAGGAGTTTCTCCACTCTCATGGCCAGGTCCCTCGCTCTGGGGATCTCCACCTCATCTTTCGGGTCCTTGTGTTTCTTCCTCGCACTCTCGGCTATCGCATAACAGCGTTCCGCCTCCGCTTCAAGTTCGTCGAAGTATTTCCCGATTTTTTCCGAATATTCCGCCATTTCTCATCCTTTTCCTGTGGAGTTGAGCGCCGCTTCATCCCTTTGTGTTGAAGGTATATATGTCTTATGCTGTGAAAAAACTTAATACCCTTCATGCATTCCCCTCCAATGCTCCGTATAAGAAATCTTGCCAGCGGAAGTTCCGGTAATTCCACGCTCTTATGGACGGATGAGACGGCGATACTCCTGGATGCGGGGCTGAGCGCTTTGCGGATTCGGAGGAGGATCGAGGACTCGGGGTTCGATATAGAGGAGATAGAGGCCATTCTGATATCTCACGAGCACATAGACCACATAAGAGGCATAGAGAGGCTGTCAAAAAGGTACGGGATAAGGGTCTATGCGAACGAGGGCACATGGCTCGGAATAAAGAAAGATGTGGAGAAAAGAGGAAAGCTGAAGGATGAGATGGTGTTTGGGGACATCAGGATTTCAAGCTTCCCTGTCCCGCACGATGCGAACGATCCCGTTGGATTTCAGGTAATGCACAATGGAAACAAGGCGGTGGTCGTAACGGATGTCGGACATCCAACGAAATATCTGAAGAGCGCACTCAAAGAATCATCAGTGATAATAATAGAATCGAATCACGATGTTGGCCTGCTCAAAAATGGCCCGTATCCGTACTATCTGAAGCAGAGAATTCTCGGTCCGGAAGGGCATCTTTCAAATGAGGACTGCGGGAAGGTTCTCAGGGAAGTGGTAAACGAGGACACGGTTGCGGTGATGCTGGCCCATCTCAGTGAGCACAACAACACACCCGAGCTTGCGGAGAGAACCGTGAAGGAATATGCTGGAGAAGATGTGAGGATAATGCTCACAGGAAGGGAGGCAGCACCGGAGATAAGGCTATGATTTTTCAAAAACATGGAGATGATGATTTAGACAACAGCAGAACCGGAAACCTTTTCGTTTCATAACTTGGACACATTCCTCTCTTCCCCCTCTTTCCACAGCTTTATTCTCTCTGCTGCATGCCTGACCATGTCCTGAAACCAGTTCTTATAGGTTCCCGCGGAGTGGGGGCTCAAAACGATGTTTTCCAGCTCCTCAAAGGGATAGTCCTGTTTGAACCCCTTTCCATAGTGCCACCAGACATCAATGGCAGCTGTGAACTCCGGGTTTTCTTTCAAATGCTCATAGAGGTCATTTTCGACGACTATCTTTCCCCTTGAAATGTTCACGAGAACGGCATCCTTTTTCATAGAATTAAGCCTTTTTCTGTCGATGAGTCCCTTTGTTTCAGGTTTGAGCGGAAGGGTTACAAAAACGGCATCCGCCTCTTTCAGCATATCGTCCAGTTCGTCAATTGTTCCGATTCTTTCAACCGGAATATCTCCTTCATATCTCCCGCTCCGATTTACTGCTGTTATCCTCATCCCAAGGCAGGAGAGCATCCTTCCAAGCTCCCGGCCAATGTGCCCGAAGCCGAGAATCAATGCCTTTTTTCCCCTTATAAGCCGGCTTTCAAGAAGCTGCGGAAACTCTCCATTTCTCATCTTTCTCTCGCGATATGGAATCTTTTTCATCGCGGAAAGGAAGAGCGCAAGTCCGTGCTCGGCAACTGACACCGCATTAGCTCCCGCGTTTGAGCACACAGCAACTCCTTCGGGAATAACGGAGAAATTGATGTGGTCCGTGCCTGCAGTGAGCGTCTGGATCATCTTAAGCCCCTTCATCCTCGGAATAAGATGTTCAACATCGCGCCAGTGAAACACGAGGAGAACCTCGGCGCTCTCCACGAACTCATCATCAGCCTCATCGAGGCACCTTATATCGGCATCGGGCAGGATTTCACGGACAATGTCAAGGTCCCGGCAGAATGATGTGAGGATTTTCACGGATGGGAATTGGAGTGGGGATAAATAGGTTTAGGGGTGAAACCTAAACAATATATTTTCTATTGAAATATTGTATGCTATTAGTAAAAAAGTTTAAAAAGTATAAACAATATAGGGATTCGTGAGCATTCATTCCAGAAAAACATTAGATAAATATCCGTTAAAAATAGTTAGATGCTATCTTATAAATATATCTCATTATGCAAAAGGAGAAGATAAATGGAAACAATAAATCTCATTCCAAAAAAATTGAAAATATCGGATAAATTCGAAAAAGATGCGGATGTAGTGTTGTATATAGGAGACACTCTCGAATTACTTGACCAAATCCCTGATGAAACAGCGTCTTTAGTTGTAACTTCTCCACCATACAATATAGGAAAACCTTATGAGAAAAGATTGGATTTAAACATATATGTAAAGCAGCAAGAAAAAGTAATAAAAGAAGCTGTTAGGATAACAAAAGAGAATGGAAGTATATGCTGGCAGGTTGGAAATTACGTTGAAAACGGAAGAATAATTCCTCTTGACATATTGTTGTATCCAATTTTTGATAAATTGGGATTGAAATTAAGAAACAGAATAGTATGGCATTTCGGTCATGGACTCCACGCAAGAAAAAGATTTTCAGGCAGATATGAGGTAATATTATGGTTTACAAAATCGAGACTGCCAAGTTAAGAAATCCAGTAATTGTAGAATAGAATGAAGGATTCCAACCATGATTCCACCGTTGCTATCCTTGCATTTTCTGGAAATCTGTTCCAGAACCTTTTGGTTCTGGATTTCAGCACATCGAACCA